>JAGPVI010000284.1 GCA_018067115.1 Bizionia sp.
CTAACTTCTAAGGGAGAAGCAACACGAGTAGGTTTTAGAGTAGAAGGAGACAAGAAAGTAAGATTTTCTAAAAAATCTAATGAAGTAATATAGTTATGGCATATACACCTAGACTCAAAGAAGAGTATAAAAGCAAAGTAATTGCAGCTCTTACAGAAGAATTTGGTTACAGTAATGTAATGCAAGTACCTAAACTAACTAAGATAGTTTTATCTAAAGGTGTTGGTGCTGCAGTAGCAGATAAAAAGTTAGTTGATCATGCAGTTGAAGAACTAACAACTATAACAGGACAACGCGCTATATCAACGTTATCTAAAAAGGATGTTGCAACATTTAAATTACGTAAAGGGATGCCAATTGGCGCTAAAGTAACTTTACGTGGTGAAAAAATGTACGACTTTTTAGACCGTTTAATTACTTCAGCCTTACCTCGTGTAAGAGATTTTAATGGAATTAAAGCAACTGGATTTGACGGTAGAGGTAACTACAATTTAGGAGTTACTGAGCAAATTATTTTCCCAGAGATAAATATTGACAAAGTTAATAAAATCTCAGGAATGGATATTACATTTGTAACAACAGCCGATACAGATAAAGAAGCTAAATCATTATTAACTGAATTAGGATTACCTTTTCAAAAAAACTAAGTTATGGCTAAAGAATCAATGAAAGCCCGCGAGGTGAAAAGAGCTAAAACAGTAGCTAAGTATGCTGAGAAACGTAAAGCTTTAAAAGAAGCTGGAGACTACGAAGCATTACAAAAGTTACCAAAAAATGCCTCTCCGGTACGTCAACACAATAGATGTAAATTAACGGGTAGACCAAAAGGTTATATGCGTACATTTGGTGTTTCTCGTGTTATGTTTAGAGAAATGGCGAACCAAGGATTAATACCAGGAGTTAGAAAAGCAAGCTGGTAGAATTATAAATTGGACTAAGGTTTAAGGAAAAATCTTAAAAACCAAGTCCGCAAATAAATACATATGTATACAGATCCAATTGCAGATTATCTTACTAGAGTTAGAAACGCAGTGCGTGCTAACCACAGAGTAGTTGAAATACCTGCATCAAATTTAAAAAAGGACATTACTAAAATATTATTCGATCAAGGATATATTTTAAGCTACAAGTTCGAAGATTCTAAAGTACAAGGAACTATTAAAATAGCTCTAAAATACAATAAGGATACTAAAGAACCTGTAATTAGAAAAATCCAAAGAATAAGTAAACCTGGTTTACGTAAATATTCTAGTTCAAACGAATTACCACGTATTCTTAACGGTCTTGGTATTGCTATTGTTTCTACATCTCACGGTGTAATGACTGGTAAACAAGCACAAAGAGAAAACGTTGGTGGAGAAGTTTTATGTTACGTTTACTAATCTAAAAAGGAGAAGAAATGTCAAGAATAGGAAATAATCCAGTAGTAATTCCAGAAGGAGTTACTGTAGAAGTAAAAGATAACGTAATCACAGTAAAAGGTAAATTAGGAGAATTATCTCAAGATTTCAATGCTGTAGATTTAAAGGTTGAAGAAGGAAAAGTTATAGTTACACGTCCATCTGATGCTAAAGATCACAAAGCTAAACACGGTTTATATAGATCTTTAGTAAATAATATGATAGAAGGAGTTTCTAAAGGTTGGACTAAACAACTAGAACTAGTAGGAGTTGGTTACAGAGCAAGTAATCAAGGACAAAGACTAGAAATGGCTTTAGGTTTTTCTCATAACATTGTTTTGAGTGTAGCACCAGAAGTATCAGTTGAAACAGTTTCAGATAAAGGTAAAAACCCAATTATCAAATTAACTTCTCATGATAAGCAATTGGTAGGACAAGTTGCAGCGAAAATTCGCGGATTTAGACCACCAGAGCCTTACAAAGGAAAAGGAATTAAATTTGTAGGTGAAGAGTTAAGAAGAAAAGCAGGTAAATCAGCTTAATAATTAAGTTATGGCGTTAACAAAAAACGAAAGAAGAATAAGAATTAAAAACAGAATTCGTAAAATTGTCTCTGGTACTGAATCAAAGCCAAGATTATCTGTTTTTAGAAGTAATAAAGAAATTTATGCTCAATTAGTCGATGACGTATCTGGTAAAACTATCAGTGCAGCATCTTCAAGAGATAAAGACATTAGTACTGCAACTGGAAGCAAATCTGAAATCGCTACGTTAGTAGGGAAGTCGGTTGCTGAAAAAGCTTTAAAAGCTGGTGTAGAAACAATCACTTTCGATAGAGGTGGGTATTTATATCACGGTAGAGTAAAATCATTAGCTGAAGGAGCTAGAGAAGCAGGACTTAAATTCTAAGAAATTATGTATCATAAATACAAAAGTGCAGAGTTAGTAAAACCAAGTGGATTAGATCTTAAAGATCGTTTAATTGGTGTACAAAGAGTAACAAAAGTAACTAAAGGAGGTAGAGCTTTCGGTTTCTCGGCAATTGTTGTTGTAGGAGACGAAGCAGGAGTAGTAGGTCACGGTTTAGGGAAATCTAAAGATGTAGCTAGTGCAATTGCAAAAGGTATCGAAGACGCTAAGAAAAACTTAGTACGTATTCCAATAGTGAAAGGAACATTACCACACGAACAAAAAGGTAAGTACGGTGGAGCTAGAGTAAACATTATTCCTGCAGCACCTGGTACAGGGGTTATCGCTGGTGGAGCTGTAAGAACAGTTCTTGAGGCAGTAGGAGTACATGATGTTTTATCAAAATCTCAAGGTTCATCAAACCCACATAACGTGGTAAAAGCAACTTTTGATGCTTTACTACAGTTAAGAGATGCGAAGACAATTGCTCGTGATAGAGGAGTTTCTTTAGAAAAAGTTTTTAACGGTTAATATTTAAAGCAATGGCAAAAATAAAAGTAACAAAAGTTAAAAGCGCAATCAATCGTACTAAAAGTCAAAAGTTAACTTTATTAGCTTTAGGTCTTAAAAAGATTGGGCAAACTGTAGAGCACGAGAACACTTCTAGTATACTAGGAATGGTTAGAAAAGTAAATCACTTAGTTTCTGTTGAGGAAGCTTAAAAAACAATACTGAAAAATGGATTTAAGTAATTTAAAACCTGCAGAAGGTTCAGTTAAAACTCAAGGTAAAAGAATAGGTAGAGGACAAGGTTCTGGTAAAGGTGGTACTGCAACACGTGGTCACAAAGGAGCTAAATCTCGTTCTGGTTATTCTAAGAAAGTTGGATTTGAAGGAGGGCAAATGCCACTTCAAAGACGTGTACCTAAGTTTGGCTTTACAAATATCAACAGAGTAGATTATCAAGGTGTAAACTTAGATACTTTACAGAAATTAGTTGATGAGAAAAAAATTGAAACTACATTAGATTTTGGAACTCTTGTAAATTTAGGATTAGTTGGTAAAAACGAACTAGTTAAAATTTTAGGAAGAGGAGAATTAAAAACAAAACTTAATGTAACAGCTCATAAATTTACTGCTTCAGCAAAAGCTGCAATAGAAGCTGCTGGTGGAGAAGCTGTAACTTTATAAGACCAATTTAGAGTATGAAATTTATAGAGACTTTAAAAAATGTTTGGAAAATTGAAGAACTAAGAAATAGAATCATAGTTACACTAGGTCTATTATTAGTTTATCGTTTTGGAGCCCAAATTGTTTTACCAGGAATCGATGCCGCACAGTTGGAAAACCTACAAAGCGGTACCGAAAATGGTATAATGGGGCTGCTAAATGCCTTTACAGGGGGAGCTTTTGCTAATGCTTCTGTATTTGCATTAGGTATTATGCCTTATATATCTGCTTCAATTGTAGTACAGTTAATGGGAATAGCAATTCCTTATTTGCAAAAATTACAAAAAGAAGGAGCTAGTGGTCAGAAAAAAATTACTCAAATTACAAGATGGTTAACCATAGCAATTTGTTTAGTACAAGCGCCAGGTTATTTAGCAAGTTTAAGTACAATGTTTGGAATCCCTGAATCGGCCTTCTTATTAGGCCAGGGTGGGGTGTTCTATTTCTCATCTATAGTTATCTTAGTTACAGGGTGTATATTCGCTATGTGGTTAGGAGAAAAAATTACAGATAAAGGGATTGGTAATGGTATTTCATTATTAATTATGGTAGGTATTATTGCAAATATGCCTAAATCATTCTTACAAAATGCAGTGTCTAGAATAGAAACTGGAAACAATGTAATGATGATTCTTTTTGAATTAGTAATTTGGTTGGCTATCATCTTAGGATGTGTGTTGCTAGTAATGGCTGTAAGAAAAATAGCTGTTCAGTATGCAAGAAGATCTGCAACAGGAGGCTATGAGAAAAATGTATTTGGTGGAGCAAGACAATTCATCCCTTTAAAGCTAAATGCTTCTGGGGTTATGCCAATTATCTTTGCTCAAGCAATTATGTTTGTACCGGGTTTAATTGGAAGTTCTTCTTTCTTAGAAGGGACATCTACAGGACAATGGATGCAAGCTAATTTCTCAGACATATTTGGCCTTTGGTACAACGTGTTATTTGCTTTTTTAATTATAGTTTTTACTTATTTTTATACGGCAATTACAGTACCAACAAATAAGATGGCAGACGATTTAAAGAGAAGTGGTGGTTTTATTCCAGGGATTCGTCCAGGAACTGAAACTTCTGAATATCTCGATAAAATAATGTCGCAAATTACCTTACCAGGTTCTATATTCTTAGCACTAATAGCTGTGTTCCCAGCGTTTATCGTTAAGTTCTTAAACGTACAATCTGGATGGGCCTTATTTTTTGGTGGTACATCATTATTAATTTTGGTTGGAGTTGCAATTGACACTATGCAACAAGTAAATTCTTACTTGTTAAATAGACACTATGACGGCTTGATGAAAACTGGTAAAAATAGAAAAGCAGTAGCTTAATTATTATACTATGGCAAAACAAGCAGCAATAGAACAGGACGGAACAATTATTGAAGCATTATCTAATGCTATGTTTCGTGTTGAATTAGAGAATGGTCACATTGTGACTGCACATATATCTGGTAAAATGCGTATGCATTACATTAAATTGTTACCAGGTGATAAAGTAAAATTAGAAATGAGCCCTTACGACTTAAGTAAGGCTCGCATAACTTATAGATACTAATTACGATGAAAGTAAGAGCATCAGTTAAAAAAAGAAGTGCAGATTGTAAAATCGTGCGTAGAAAAGGTAGACTTTACGTCATTAACAAAAAGAATCCTAGATTCAAACAAAGACAAGGATAATTATGGCAAGAATTGCAGGTGTAGACATACCAAAACAGAAAAGAGGAGTGATTTCATTAACTTACATCTATGGTGTAGGGGGAAGTAGAGCTCAAGAGATTTTATCAACAGCTAATGTTGATGAGAACATCAAAGTACAAGATTGGACAGATGAGCAAATAGGAGCAATCCGTGAAGCTGTTGGAACTTTTACTATTGAAGGAGAATTACGTTCTGAAACTCAAATGAACATTAAGCGATTAATGGACATTGGATGTTACAGAGGAATACGTCATAGAGCTAGTCTTCCATTAAGAGGGCAACGTACTAAAAACAACTCTAGAACTAGAAAAGGTAGAAGAAAAACAGTTGCTAATAAGAAAAAAGCAACTAAATAATAAGTAGTATGGCAAAGACAAATACTAAAAGCACAAAAAAACGTAAAGTTATAATTGACGCGGTTGGGGAAGCTCATATTACTGCTTCTTTTAACAACATTATTGTGTCTTTAACAAATAAGAAAGGTGACGTTATTTCATGGTCATCTGCTGGTAAAATGGGATTCAGAGGTTCTAAAAAGAACACACCTTATGCTGCTCAATTAGCTGCAGAAGATGCATCTGGAGTTGCTAAAGAAGCCGGTCTTAAAAAAGTTAAAGTTTACGTAAAAGGACCAGGTAACGGTAGAGAATCTGCTATCCGTTCTATCCATAATGCAGGAATTGAAGTAACAGAAATTATTGACGTTACTCCATTACCTCACAATGGATGTCGCCCTCCAAAACGTAGAAGAGTATAATTTACTCATAATTTAGAATTAATATCAATTATAATTTTTTTATAGTTGGTATTAATTTTTTATGTTTAAATTTGCAAATTATAAAAATAATCAAGTATTAATAAGAGATCAACGATTATCGAAGGATAAGATTTAGACCTTAATTCATAATCACTCTTTAAAAACAATTAGAAATGGCAAGATATACTGGTCCTAAAACTAAAATAGCTCGTAAATTTGGCGAGGCTATATTTGGAGACGATAAAGCTTTCGAGAAAAGAAATTATCCTCCTGGACAACACGGAAACGCAAGAAGACGTGGAAAGAAATCTGAATATGCTATCCAGTTAATGGAAAAGCAAAAAGCTAAATATACTTACGGTATTTTAGAAAAACAATTCAGAAACATGTTTAAAAAAGCTACAGCAGCTCCTGGAATTACAGGTGAAGTTTTATTACAACTATGTGAGTCTAGATTAGACAACGTTGTATATAGAATGGGTGTAGCGCCTACACGTAGCGCAGCTAGACAATTAGTATCTCACAGACACATGACTGTAAATGGTGAGTTAGTAAATGTACCATCTTACAATGTAAAAGCTGGTGATGTTGTTGCTGTTAGAGAAAAATCAAAATCACTTGAAACTATAGATAGATCTTTATCTAATTCAAGTAACGTATACGAGTGGATTACTTGGAATAGCGAGAAGAAAGAAGGAACTTACGTTTCTATTCCTGCTAGAATCCAAATCCCAGAAAACATCAATGAGCAATTCATAGTCGAATTATACTCTAAATAATAACTGATACAAATCGCAAATATGGCAGTATTTAATTTTCAGAAGCCCGACAAAGTAATCATGATTGATTCTACCGACTTCGAAGGTAAATTTGAATTTAGACCTTTAGAACCAGGTTACGGATTAACAATAGGAAATGCTCTTAGAAGAGTTTTACTATCTTCTCTAGAAGGATTTGCAATTACATCAGTTAGAATCGAAGGTGCAGACCACGAATTCTCAACACTTGCTGGTGTAGTAGAAGATGTGACTGAAATGATTTTGAATTTAAAACAAGTACGTTTTAAAAGACAAATTGAAGATGTTGATAACGAATCTGTTTCAATTTCTATTTCAGGTCAAGATCAAATTACAGCGGGTGACTTTCAGAAATTTATCTCAGGGTTCCAAGTATTAAATACAGATTTAGTTATTTGTAACTTAGAATCTAAAGTCAATTTTAATATGGAACTTACTATCGAAAAAGGTAGAGGTTATGTTCCTGCAGAAGAGAATAAGAAAGCTTCGGCACCAATTGGAACTATCTTTACGGATTCGATTTATACGCCTATTAAAAACGTAAAATACAGTATCGAGAACTACCGTGTAGAACAAAAGACAGATTACGAAAAATTAGTTTTCGAAATCCAATCTGACGGTTCTATTTCGCCTCAAGATGCTTTAACTGAAGCGGCAAAAACGTTGATTCATCACTTTATGTTATTCTCAGATGAGAGAATAACTTTAGAAGCTGACGAAATAGCGCAAACTGAAACTTACGATGAAGAATCTCTTCATATGAGACAGTTGCTTAAAACAAAATTAGTAGATATGGATTTATCTGTACGTGCTCTAAATTGTTTAAAGGCTGCAGAAGTAGATACTTTAGGAGACTTAGTATCATTCAATAAAAATGATTTAATGAAGTTCCGTAACTTCGGTAAAAAATCATTAACTGAACTAGAAGAACTAGTAAATGTTAAAGGTTTAAACTTCGGAATGGACTTATCAAAATATAAACTAGATAAAGACTAATACATCATATTTTTGCTCCTCAATAACGAGTAGTAGCAAGATGGTGATTAAAACAAAATGTCATGAGACACGGAAAAAAAGTAAACCACTTAGGAAGACAAACAGCGCATAGAAAAGCAATGTTAGCAAATATGGCTTGTTCTTTAATACAACACAAACGTATTAATACAACTGTAGCTAAAGCTAAAGCTTTAAAGCAATTTGTTGAGCCTATGATCACGAAATCTAAAGACGATACTACGCACAACAGACGTATTGTTTTCTCTAGATTAAGACAAAAAGATGCCGTTACAGAATTATTTAGAGATGTAGCAGCTAAAGTAGGTGATCGTCCAGGTGGATATACACGTATTATCAAGTTAGGAAATCGTTTAGGAGATAACGCTGATATGGCAATGATAGAATTAGTTGATTACAACGAAATCTACAACGCTGGTAAAGCTGAAAAGAAAACGACTCGTAGAAGTAGAAGAGGAGGTAAAGCTCAACCTGCTGCAGACACGGCTTCTAAAGCATCTAACGAAGAAGAAGAATAAAAATGTTAATAAGCATTTAAAATAAAGGGATAAACTATTTTAGTTTATCCTTTTTTTTATGCAATTTTGTCAAACTTTTGGAATCAATGAAATATCAAAAACTTAAAAAAGCAATTGTTTTACTTGCAGACGGTACTATTTTTCATGGTAAAGCTGTAGGTAGAGAGGGAAGCGCTGTTGGTGAAGTATGTTTTAACACCGGCATGACAGGATATCAAGAAATTTTTACCGATCCATCGTATTTTGGTCAGTTATGTGTAACCACTAATGCTCACATTGGTAATTACGGTGTTACTAAAACAGACGTAGAATCAGATTCTATTAAAATCGCTGGTTTAATTTGTAAGAATTTTAGTTACGATTATTCAAGAGAAAGCGCAACAGGTTCACTAGAAGATTTTCTAAATGAGAACAATTTATTAGCTATTTCAAATGTCGATACTAGAGCTTTGGTGAGCTATATTAGAGATAATGGTGCGATGAATGCTGTGATTTCTACAGATGTTGATAATATTGAAGGCTTAAAAAAACTTTTAGCTGAAGCTCCAGATATGAATGGTCTAGAATTAGCATCAAAAGTATCTACCAAAGAACCATATTTTGTGGGAGATCAAAATGCTTCAATTAAAATAGCGGCATTAGATATCGGAATCAAGAAAAACATACTTCGTAATTTTGCTAAAAGAGATGCGTATATTAAAGTATTTCCTTATAACGCAACTTTCGAGGAGATGAGTAGCTGGAATCCTGATGGGTATTTCTTGTCTAATGGTCCTGGAGATCCAGAACCTTTAGTAGAGGCACAACAATTAGCAAAAGAAATTATTAGTAGAAATTTACCGCTTTTCGGTATCTGCTTAGGGCATCAAGTCATTGCCTTAGCTAACGGCATTTCTACTTATAAAATGCATAATGGTCACCGCGGAATCAATCATCCAGTTAAAAACTTAGTGACCGGAAAAGGAGAAATTACGTCTCAAAACCACGGTTTCGCAATTAATAGAGAAGAAACTGAAGCGCATTCTGATATTGAGATTACACACATACATTTAAATGATAATACTGTGGCAGGTATTAAAATGAAATCTAAGAATGTGTTCTCGGTACAATATCACCCTGAAGCAAGTCCTGGACCAAATGACGCTAACTATCTATTCGATCAATTTATAGAGAATATAAAATCTAAATAATATTAAAGGACAATGGAGATAACTTCATTGTCTTTTTTGCTTTAATAAAATCAATGTAATTTTTAGTATTTCTATAGTAATTATTATTTTAAGATAAAAATTAAACAGTAAATTTGAACACAAGATCAACTTAAAAATATATTATGAGTATTATAATTAATGTTCACGCAAGACAAATTTTTGATTCAAGAGGTAACCCAACAGTAGAAGTAGATGTTGAAACCGAAAACGGATTTTTTGGTAGGGCCGCAGTGCCTTCTGGAGCATCGACTGGAGAACACGAAGCAGTAGAGCTTAGAGACGGCGGTAAAGACTATATGGGAAAAGGTGTTTTAAAAGCTGTAGATAATGTAAATTCTATTTTGGCACAGGAACTTTTGGGTGTTAATGTTTTCGAACAAAATTATATAGATACATTAATGTGCGAAATTGATGGTACACCTAATAAATCTAATTTAGGAGCCAATGCTATTTTAGGAGTGTCTTTAGCTGTTGCCAAAGCTGCTGCTGCCGAAATTGGTATGCCATTGTATCGCTACGTTGGGGGAGTAAGTGCTAACACATTACCTGTTCCAATGATGAATATCATTAATGGAGGATCGCATAGTGACGCGCCTATCGCATTCCAAGAGTTTATGGTAATGCCGGTAAAAGCTAAAAGCTTTTCGCACGGCTTACAAATGGGAACAGAGATTTTTCATCATTTAAAAGCAGTGCTTCATGATCGTAATCTGAGTACAGCAGTAGGCGACGAAGGAGGTTTTGCACCAACTTTAGAGGGCACTGAAGACGCGTTGGATACTATTGCGGTTGCAGTTAAAAATGCTGGGTATACTTTAGGAGATGATGTAATGATAGCCTTAGATTGTGCTGCAGCAGAATTTTATGTAAACGGAAAATACGATTACAGTAAATTTGAAGGCGAATCAGGGAAAATTAGAACGAGTATAGAACAGGCAGATTATTTAGCAGAATTAGCTTCTAAGTATCCAATAATTTCTATTGAAGATGGAATGGATGAAAATGATTGGGAAGGCTGGAAATACTTAACAGAGAAAATTGGAAATAAAGTACAGTTGGTAGGTGATGATTTATTTGTGACTAACGTTGAAAGATTGTCTAAAGGTATCACTGAAAATATTGCCAACTCTATTTTAATTAAAGTGAACCAAATAGGTACGCTAACAGAGACTATAGCAGCTGTTAATATGGCGCACAACGCAGGGTACACTTCAGTAATGTCACACCGCTCTGGTGAAACTGAAGATAATACCATTGCAGATTTAGCAGTCGCATTAAATTGCGGACAAATAAAAACAGGTTCTGCTTCGCGTAGTGATCGTATGGCGAAATACAATCAATTATTACGTATTGAAGAAGAATTGGGCAATATCGCATATTATCCAAAAGAAAAAGCATTTAAAGTAGCCTTATAGATTTAAGTTTACTTTATTCTAAATAAATTTAAGCGGACTAATTGCCTTTTGAAAGGTGGTTAGTCCGTTTTTTATGTTTTAGAGAATTCTCGTTGAATTGTATATTATATCCTATAAACGATCAATTTAGGCTGTTGCAATGTATTTAAACGGTGTTTTTTAACACTTTAGCTGCTAAAATACGAGGTAAAGTAGTCTTTTTTTCTAAAAGTATAGTACATTTGTTATGATAGAGCATTCAGTATAAATGAATTGCCTTGCTATTAGATGCCCTTAACCTAATTAATCTATTATGAAAAGAAAATTACTTTTTGCTATACTACTTGTTATAGTTGTTCCGCTATTTGCTCAAAACGATGGTTTAGGGCTAACCCCACAAGAATTAGGGCGTATTGAACTTAATGAAATGTCAAAAGCCAGTATTATAAATGAACAAGGGGTGTTCTTAAACACGCTCGCTCCGTCTGGTGACTCTAATCAGTCATTTTGTATAGCAGCCGCTGCAACACTTAATGATGTCGTAGTTATTGGTGAAAACATTAAGTGGTACGATGCCAGTGCTCTAGGGAATACTTTGCCACTATCAACTAGTGTAATGGATAATACAAGTTATTTTGCTTCCCAAACAGTGGATGGTGAAGAAAGTAATTCGAGACTAGAAGTTTTAGTTATGTTATTGGCAGATGATGATGCTAGTTTTAATTATTCGAGAGCCTCCTATTGTAAAACAGCATACGATCCTTCTCCTGCTATTACAGGATTAACCGGAGGGACATTTACAAGTTCACCTGTGGGATTAGTAATTGATTCTTCTACAGGATTGGTAGATGTGTCTGCAAGTAGTGCTAACACATATAATATTACGTATACAACCAATGGTGATTGTTCGAATAGTTCAACTGTATCATTAACGGTTAATGAAATAGACGATGCCAGTTTTAGTTATTCATCACCATCATACTGCGTAACGGACGTAGATCCTATACCAACGGTAACGGGAGAACCTGGCGGGATTTTTACAAGTTCACCTTCAGGATTGGTGTTTGATTCTAGTTCAGGTAGTGTCGACGTCTCTTCTAGTGTTGCCAATACGTATACTATAACATATATAACTAATGGCGACTGTATAAATAGTTCAAGCGTGTCCTTAACAATAAACAATTTGGACGATGCTGGTTTTAGTTATTCGGCCTCTGCATTCTGTGTAACAGATTCAGATCCTTCACCTACTATTACAGGTTTAGCAGGCGGAAGCTTTACAAGTTCTCCTTCAGGTTTAGTACTTGATGCAAATACTGGTTTAGTTGATGTCTCTGCAAGTACCGCCAATACTTATACGGTTACCTATACAACAAATGGTGATTGTGCGAACAGTTTTAGTGCGACACTCACAGTGAGTCTTGCATCACTAGCACCAACGGGAGTTTCTCCTCAGACTTTTTCAAGTGATACCAATCCAACATTTGCAGATGTCGTTGTTACCGGAGATAATTTGCAATGGTACGATGCTATAATGGGAGGGAATAGCATTTCAATGTCAACTGGGCTATCTGATGGTTTTTATTATGTGAGTCAGACGCCAACAGGAG
Organism: Bizionia sp.; assembly: GCA_018067115.1. Lineage (GTDB taxonomy): Bacteria > Bacteroidota > Bacteroidia > Flavobacteriales > Flavobacteriaceae > Bizionia. Next base: position 12,538 of record JAGPVI010000284.1, read on the forward strand.
CATGTGAAAGCGACCGTTTAGAAGTTGAAATAATCATAAATACTTTATCGGTAGAAACCTTTACAGAGTCTGTTTTTTCAATATATCCAAACCCTAATAATGGTCAATTTATTATATCATTTAGTAGGAGCTTGAAAAACCCAAAAGTTCAAGTATTCGATATTCATGGCCGATTGGTTTTTGAGCAGGTAAATAGTGCTTCAAAACAAAAAATAGATGTTAGTTCTTCAGTTTTAGAAGAAGGTGTTTATATCGTTAGAGTAACGACGGAATCAACGATAATTGATAAGAAAATAATTATTAGAAAATAAGATTTTAATTTATATAAAAAGTGTATTTTCAGGCGGTTGTTATTTAAAATAGCAACCGCCTTTTTTTATCATAAATTTTAGTGATATCATAATTGTTAAATCCTTTGTTAATGCATTTCATAAATCGAGAGGTTTTTTGTAATTTAGCATTCCGCAAAAACAAGAAAAACAAAAAAGTAAATATGTCAAAAACTGCTACGTTAGAAATTAATGGCCAAAAGCACGAGTTTCCTTTAATAGAAGGGACAGAAAAAGAAATCGCAATAGATATAAAAAGTTTAAGAGCAGTAACAGGTGGTGTTACAACTATAGATCCAGGTTATAAAAATACGGGGTCTTGTGAAAGTGCTATTACTTTTTTAAATGGAGAAGAGGGTATTTTACGATACAGAGGATACTCAATTGAAGAATTAGCAGAAAAAGCGGACTTTTTAGAAGTAGCTTATCTTTTAATTTTTGGCGAATTACCAACGCAGGAGCAATTAAATAAATTTCACGAAGATATTAAAGACGAGTCTGTAGTAGATGACGACGTTAAGAAAATAATAGATGCGTTTCCAAAATCTGCGCATCCAATGGGTGTGTTAGCTTCTCTAACAAGTGCCTTAACAGCTTTTAATCCGTCTTCTGTAAATACAGAATCGGAAGAAGATATGTATAAAGCCATTGTAAAAATACTAGGAAAATTCCCTGTGTTAGTAGCTTGGACAATGCGTAAGAAAAAAGGATTGCCATTAGATTACGGTGATCGTTCTTTAGGTTATGTTGAAAACGTTCTTAAAATGATGTTTAAAAAGCCTAATGAAGAGTATAAACAAAACCCAGTTTTAATAAATGCTTTAGATAAACTATTAATTTTACACGCAGATCACGAACAAAACTGTTCTACATCTACTGTAAGAATTGTAGGATCTTCTCACGCTGGATTATTTACTTCATTATCTGCTGGTATTTCTGCACTTTGGGGACCATTGCATGGTGGTGCAAACCAAGCGGTTTTAGAAATGTTAGAAGCTATTAAAGAAGATGGTGGAGACACTATGAAGTTTATGGCTAAAGCGAAGGATAAGGATGATCCTTTCCGTTTAATGGGCTTTGGACATAGAGTTTATAAAAACTTTGATCCAAGAGCAAAAATCATTAAAGTTGCGGCTGATGAGTTATTAGAAGATTTAGGAATGCAAGATCCTATTTTGGATGTTGCTAAAGGTTTAGAAAAAGAAGCTTTACAAGACGATTACTTCGTAAAACGTAAACTATATCCAAACGTAGATTTCTACTCTGGAATTATTTACAGAGCTATGGGGATCCCGACGGAAATGTTTACTGTAATGTTCGCTTTAGGACGTTTACCAGGATGGATCGCACAATGGAGAGAAATGCGTTTACGTAAAGAACCAATTGGAAGACCAAGACAAGTTTATATCGGTGAAAATCTTAGAGATTTTAAAGCTATCGATAAACGATAATATAGTAGATTAACAATACATAAAGCTTCATAATTAATTTTTATGGAGCTTTTTTATATCATAAATTATGTTGAAACTAAACGTTAAAAACGAAACCTCTCGTTTAAGAGCAGTTATTTTAGGAACGGCTGAAAGTTGCGGTGAAACGCCAAAAATAGAGGATGCTTACGATCCAAAATCTTTAGAGCATATTAAAGCAGGAACCTACCCTGTAGAAAAAGATATGGTAGAAGAAATGGAGGCTGTGGCAGCTGTTTTAAAAAAGTACGATGTAAAAGTCTATAGACCAGAATTAATTGCAGATTACAACCAGATTTTTGCAAGAGATATTGCATTTGTAATCGACGACGTTTTGGTAAAAGCAAATATTTTACCAGACAGAGAAAAGGAACTAGACGCTATACAATATATTATAGATAAAATAGATCCTAAAAAAGTAATTCGCCCACCAGAGGAAGCGCATATTGAAGGTGGTGATGTTATGGTTTGGAATGATTATGTGTTTATAGGTACTTACCGTGGCGATGATTATTCAGATTATATCGTGGCAAGAACAAATAAAGCTGGTGTCGATTTTATAACCGAATCTTTTCCGCACAAAAAAGTAAAAAGTTTCGACTTAGTAAAATCTCAAACCGAACCTCGCGATAATGCGTTGCATTTAGACTGTTGTTTTCAGCCTATCGGAAAAGATAAAGCGATTCTTCATAAAGAAGGGTTTAGAGATGAAAGTGAATTTAATTGGTTGTTAGATTTTTTCGGAAAGGATAACTGTTTTGTTATTTCGAAAGAAGAAATGTACAGTATGAACAGTAATATATTTTCAATATCTGAAGATGTTATTATTTCAGAACAACACTTTACACGATTAAACACGTGGTTAAGAGAAAAAGGATTTACTGTTGAAGAAGTACCTTATGCCGAGATCTCTAAACAAGAAGGCTTGTTACGTTGTAGTACAATGCCTTTAATAAGAGATTAATTAAGAATTAGCTTTTTAGAAATCACTTCGATGTTATTTTTAAAAGTAACCATATAAATGCCCTTTTTTAAGTGACTTAAATCTAAAGTTTGAGTTTGCTTATTAAGGGCTTTTTTGTACACTTTTTTTCCTAAGATATCGGTAATATATACCGTGTTTTGGGTATTGAGGTTGAAGTTAGATACTATAGATATTATTCCTTTTGAAGGGTTGGGATAGATTTTAAAGTTTTTTTTTCAATGGGAGTAACCTCTTCAGTGCTCAACGTCGTTATACCAACGGCAAATTCTAGAGCAGCACCTAAACTACCTTTTGTTACCTGGTACAAATAATTAGGATCCATATTTGCTAAAACATCGTTTATAGTATGCGAATACGGTGTTTCATTTTTTTCGTATAACCCAGTAATAATTTTACCTGCGTTTTCAAAAGGCACGTAATCTGATCCATAAGCATGCGATAGCTCGGTGTTTAAATTAGAATATAAACCAATACAAGTGGCTAGAATATTTGTTTTTATAAGCGACTCTGCATTGTTTTCTGTTGGGTTACTCATATCATGTTCGCAAACTACAGTATCGTTTATTAGGCCGTTAACACCTCCGACTTGATCGATATTAAAAACAAGAGAAATGTCTAAATTGTCTGGAATAACAGTGTTATTTACGTAATAATTACTACCAATTAAACCCGCTTCTTCACCACTAAAATGAATGAACTTTATAGAATACTCGGTGTCTACATTTTTTAAAAGTCTAGCCATTTCTAAAAGTAAAACCGTACCACTCCCGTTGTCGTTGGTGCCAGGGCCATTTAAGGTGTCGTAATGCGCATCGATAATTAAAAAAGTATTAGGGTAAACGCTTCCCGTTTTGGTAATAATAATATTGTTTGTCGTATTACCAGAGTAGGTGAAAGGTTGTTCTATAATATCGGTATAGCCTAAGGACTGATAACGCGAAACAATCCAGTTTTGGGCGTTTGTAATTGCAGTAGTTCCGTTTGATTTAATCCCCAAATTTTCAAACGTCGTTAAATCTGCTATTATATTGGAAGCAGAAACAGAGTTTACAATATCACCATAAAACGAATTATATGTTTGAGATTTTGCTTTGGAAGTATAAATTAGGGTACAGACTGATAAAAAGAGTAAAGCGCGCTTCATTATAATTAATTGAATTTGTTAGAGTGAAGATATTAATTTTTTGTTGACCGTTAACCGATTAAAAAATTAATTTAAAACTAACGTTTGGGGTAATTCCTAGCGACTTCTTTTCAATTTTTAAGATTGAATCATCCGGTTCTAAAGAATAATAGGTGTTGAGGTTGTTTTTACTGTCGAAAATATTCCAAATAGAAACTCCAATATCAGCCTTTGTGGTTTCTGTAAATTTAAAATTATAAGTTGCAGAAAAATCGGTTCTAAAATAATCATCGAGATGGCGGCTGTTAGCTGGTTCGTAATTTATAGCGCCATCAAAAACTTCATTTCCAAGTACGGGAGCTGTTGTAATATTACCTGTATGCCAATTAAAACCAAGCGCTAATTTTAAATTGTTTATTGTATACGTGTTGGCAAAAGTTAACGCATTAGTAATATCTGTGGCGTTTGGAAAAGGTACGCCATCGTTTAATGTGTTAAAGGTATAATCGTTTGCGCTTAAGGAGTAGCTTAGCCACACACTAAAATTTGTAAATTGCTTATTTATTAAAAAGTCGAGACCTTTTACTTGGTAGCTTCCAATAGCATTTACAAATTGATATTGGTTTTGCATACCTTGACTTCTCGTTGTAATGCCGTCTACATTTTTGGTGTAAAACTCTGCACTTACTAGTAATTTATTGGCTTTATATTGCAAGCCTAAAGAGACTTGCTTGCTTTTTAAAGTAGGGATTGTAGTATTATTAGCTAATACCCATCTTCTTTTCTCTATTCCTAAAAAATCGTTTTGTCTATCGATAACCTGCGATGTAATTTGACTTTTATATTCACCGAGCACTTCCACTTTAAAATATTTAAAAAACTCCTGACTAAAACTTAACCGGGGCTCGAACAATAACTGTTTAGAAATAGAATAATGGTTGGCACGCAAACCAGCTTTTATAAATGTTTTATTTGAATTTGAACTCCAAATCGCTTCACTAAAACCAGATGTACTTAGTACGACTTCTTTTAATTTACTTTGATATGCAGGGTTATTGGTGGCCTCATTATTAGAAACGCCTATTTGGAACACTTGAAAACCATTGAGCCAAATTAAATTGGGGTTTACATAAAACTCAGTATTCAATTTAAAGTTTGTTTCTAAAATTTCATTTTGTTGCTGTAATTCTTGGTTGTGTTCAATTTTATAATTTTGGGCATCCAATTTATAATGGGTAACATAAGCTTGCGTTTCTGTAGAAAATCTAGAATTCCAATCTCTTCGGTAGGTAACGCCAACAGCTTGGTTGCGCTGTTCTATACCGCTAGAAATATTGGTGCTTGTTCCAGTGGGGCTTTCAATATAACTTAAAGAATTAAAGGTTGTTGTCGCACTAATGCTTACTTGATCTTTTTTTGACGGCTTATAAATAATTTTAGAATTCACATCATAAAAATAAAAGGCATCATTTTTAATTGCGTTTTGGCTATTAGTAATATCAGTATCTTGAAATACGCGCTCAAAATAATTAGAGTACGTAGAGGTTTCAAACACATCGGTTATAGAGCGGCGTGCCGATACTTGCATTTCCAATTTATCAGAAATAGGGACTTTACCAAAACCACTAAAATTAATAAGGTTTAGCCCTAGGCCTCCAGAAGCTTCATTGTTTAATTCCGAGTCTAGTTCCATAGCGATCGTACTAGAAACAGCATCGCCATATTCTGCGCTCGTGCCGTTTTTAGACACCACTACTTTTCGTGTTAAATTAGGGGTGAAGCTAGATATTAAACCAAAAAAATGTCCCGATTGGTACATTTTAATGCCGTCCCATAAAATAAGATTTTGGTCGTGAGTTCCCCCGCGAACGTTTAAATTAGAAACTGATTCGTCGGTACTTAAAATTCCTGGTAGAGCTTGTACGGTTTGTAAGATATCCGGTTCTATTAACCCTGGAAGAATCCCGAATTTTTTAGTCCGAATGGCAATACCTCCGGCTTTAGTTTTTGAAATTCCAGAAGTTAGATAATCGGAAAGATAAACTTCATCAAGATTTTGTACGTCTTTAAAGTTGT
>JAGPVI010000294.1 GCA_018067115.1 Bizionia sp.
TTACAGTATAATTATTAAAAGTACCACCATCTACTATTAATGAGTAAGCACGGTTTGGCACACCACTATTAGAGTGTACTCCACCTGCATCACCTTCACCACATCTGTATTGAAAATCGGTTACTTTACCAGGGTCTCCATTACAGTTAGGATTCCACATATCGCGTATTGCGCCTCCAAAAGCAGAGGCATCTTCACCAATTCTCCATCGGTCTGAACTATTACAAGCCACTCTTAAATCGTGGTTATCATCGTCATCTTCATATCCATTTAACAAATCGATAGTTTCTCCCCAGATATCAGAAAAAGATTCATTTAATGCACCAGATTGGTAAGCGTAAATTAATCCACTAGTATATTCTGTATAAGCGTGACCCCATTCATGAGCAATAACATCATCGGTTGCCGTACCATTACAGTAATTGGCTGTATAACCGTTCCAATTTGCATTAGGACATGAAATATTAGGATTGTTATTAATGGTTCTCATTTGTGCACCTCCATTATTATAAGACTCATAATTAAAGGCATTATTAAAAAAGTGGTATGTATGTCCTGATGCTTCTACCTCGTTTTGTTGCCATATTGTTAATGCTCCCGGAAAAACATCCCCTTCTTGCCAAACAATATTAGATGCATTCCCTTCGTAAACGACACGATTTAAAGCGTGTGGCATTCCTGTATATTGCTCTATAACTTCACCAGAATAGGCATCTATAAAAACATATTCTCTAACATCGTTTTTATTTGCCACCTCTATTCTGTATGCCAAATTATTAACATCAATATGGCCTTTCACCAATCCTTTATTAAAGACATATAATATCGTTGACATCGCCTCTAAAGAAACGTTAGAAAAATTTAAATCTTGATTTTCTATTTCTTGAATCGCAATGGTATTTGCTTCGGTAGCAGAAACAGTGGCTGTTGCGTTTAATTTAATTCCTGAAATATAATTACCATTTACCGCTGTTAATTCGTTTTTGGTATTAAAATGAAAGATTAATTTACCATCGAAAACAGGTACACCTTGATGTGTTTGCTCTAATACAATGCGTTTTAATCCTCGAGAATCTGTTTCGGGAGTATTTGCTTTAAAATGAGAGTCAACCTCATCCATTTTAAAGATTGCTTTATTTTGTTCTAAAAAATAAAGCGCTTTCGACTGTAGCGATTGCCCTTTTAATTGCATCCCTTTGCCTGGAGTGAAAGCAATAAATTTAGGGGTTCCTGTACTTGCATTTACAGTGATTTTAGCACCGTTTCTTTGTTGAAAATCTGCGATTGCTTTTTCATTACTTTGAGAATACCCCAAAGCAGAAGTTAAAAAAGCAGAGAACAACATTAATTTTATGTATTTCATTGTGTTTTTTTTGATTCGGCTAAAATACCTGATTTAAGAGCATAAAAAAAGCCTGAAGATGTTAAACTTCAGGCTTAAATGTATATTTTTTAAGATGAACTACTTAAAACATCTCTCTACCTGAGAAATGGAAAGCACCTTCAATAGCTGCGTTTTCATCGCTATCACTACCGTGAACTGCATTTTCTCCAATAGAAGCTGCATATAATTTTCTAATAGTACCATCAGCTGCATCTGCAGGATTAGTTGCTCCTATTAATGTTCTAAAATCTTCAACTGCGTTTTCTTTTTCTAAAACTGCAGCTACTACAGGACCACGAGTCATATATTCTACTAATTCACCAAAGAAAGGTCTTTCGTTATGAACTGCGTAAAATGTCTCAGCATCAGCCTTAGTCATTTGAGTTAATTTCAGTGCTACGATTCTAAAACCTGAAGCATTAATTTTTTCTAAGATTGCGCCTATGTGCCCTTTTTCAACTGCATCTGGCTTAAGCATTGTAAATGTTCTGTTTGTTGCCATTTTATTGTTTTTATTTTTTGCAAAAGTAATCTATTTCTAAATAAAAACAATATATTCAGTTATTAAAAAATTGTATATTCGTGCCCTATGAGTACACAAGACATTTTAGAAATTAAGACCCTGCTAGCGTCACCAAAACGAATAGCAATTATACCACATAAAAATCCAGACGGAGACGCAATAGGCTCTACACTAGGTTTATTAAATTATCTTTTAAAGCTAAATCATAACGCGTTAGTTATTGCTCCAAACGACTACCCAGATTTTTTAAAATGGTTACCAAACGAAAATAGTATTCTAAAATACGACACGCAGCAAGAAGAATGCGATACGTTTATTACAGAAGCTGATATTATTTTTACATTAGATTTTAATGCACTGCACAGAACAGGTAATATGGAAGCGATTCTAAAAGCCAGTGAAGCCATTAAAATAATGATAGATCACCACCAGCAACCAGATGATTATGCTAAATATATGTTTAGCGATGTTACTATGAGTTCAACCTGCGAAATGGTGTATCACTTTTTTGCAAAACTCGACACGCTAGAATCTATAGATAAAGATATTGCAACCTGCTTGTATGTTGGTATTATGACCGATACAGGCTCGTTTAGGTTTCGATCTACCACCAGTACAACGCACAGAATTATTGCAGACCTCATCGATAAGGGTGCAGACAATACGCAAATTCATAATAACGTTTACGATACTAATAGTTACAATCGTTTACAATTATTAGGCTGCGCACTAAGTAATTTAAACGTTATACCAGAATATAGAGCGGCTTATATTACACTATCTCAAGACGAATTACAGAAATTAGAATATAAAAAAGGAGATACGGAAGGATTTGTAAACTATGCCTTGTCACTAGATAATATCGTGCTAGCTGCTATTTTTATTGAAGACAAAAACCAAGGAATTATTAAAATATCGTTACGCTCTAAAGGTGATTTTTCTGTCAATGAACTGTCAAGACAACACTTTAATGGCGGTGGACACACTAACGCTGCAGGAGGTAAAAGTGACACCGATTTACCAAGTACAGTTGAAAAATTTATTAGTATATTACCCCACTATAGTAACGCTTTAAATAATGAATAAACTCATTTTAATTTCTTTAGTGCTTTTCGCCTTTTCGTGTAAATCACCAGAGGCCCGTAAACCTGTTAGCGTTAAAACAGGCTCTTCTATTAAAGAATCGGTACAACGAAACATAGATTTATACAATCAAGAGAAGGAACAGATTCAAGCAGTTATTGCTAAATCTCCCAATGAAAACTATATCGCATCTGAAAGCGGATTTTGGTACACCTATATTAATAAGGTTGAAAACGATAGTTTGGAATCCCCAGATTTTGCAGATATTATAAACTTTAATTATGACGTATCTCGTTTAAACGGAAGCACAATTTATTCCAAAGAACTCTTAAAGACTCGCAATTACGCGATGGATCAAGAGGAATTATTTAAAGGCTTAAGGTCTGGATTAAAGCTTATGAAACCGAACGAAACCATAAAATTTATATTCCCTTCCCAAATGGCTTACGGCTATTATGGCGATGACAATAAAATAGGCAGAAATACGCCTATAGTTTGCGAAGTAACGATTAACACAATAACAAAAAAATAATTTTTTAAACAATGAATACACTTAAACAATCGATGAAAATTTTTATGCTAGCGTTAATGGCAACCCTTACCTCTTCTTGCCAGGAAAACAAATATCCAGATTTAGAAGACGGTTTATACGCAGAATTTGTAACCAATAAAGGAACTATGGTTGGTAAATTATTTTACGATCTAGCACCTGTAACTGTTGCGAACTTTGTGTCGTTAGCAGAAGGAACAAACACCAAAGTAGATTCTACCTATGCCGGTTTAAAATTCTATAACGGAACAACGTTTCATAGAGTTATAGACAAGTTTATGATTCAAGGTGGAGATCCAACAGCAAGTGGTTCTGGAAACCCTGGTTATAGATTTAAAGATGAGATTAATACGGCTAAACATGATAAGCCAGGAATTTTATCGATGGCAAACTCTGGACCAGCAACAAACGGTTCTCAGTTTTTTATTACTGAAAAACCAACACCTCAATTAAATCCTAAACATACTGTTTTTGGTGAATTGGTAATTGGCTTAGAGATACAAGACAGTATTTCGAATGTAAAAACAGCGCGTGGAGACAAGCCTGTAAAAGATGTTATAATCGAAGAGCTAAATATTATTAGAATAGGTAAAGACGCAAAGCAATTTGACGCTCCTAAAGTATTCGATACTTACTTCTTAGACTTAGAAAAAGAAAATAAAGAAGCTACAGAGAAATTAGAGAAAGCGAAAGCTGATTTTCTAGAAAAAAATGAAGCGTTAAAAGCAGATATGAAGACATTTCCTTCAGGATTAGGTATGACTGTTATTAGCGAAGGAAGCGGTATCGAGCCAAAACCAACGGACAAAGTAATTATTGCATATTCTGGATATTTAGCAGACGGTACATTATTTGACACAAGTAGTGCAGATGTAGCTAAAGAATATGGTACTTACGATGAAAACAGAGATGCGCAAAACGGATACCAACCTTTCCCAATGATTTATAATGAAACAGCAACTTTAATCCCAGGATTTAGAGAAGCGATGTTAAATATGAAAGTTGGAGACAAAGCAAGAGCTTTTATTCCTGCTACTTTAGGATACGGTGCTCGTGGTGCTGGAAATATTATTCCACCAAACTCAGATTTAGTTTTCGATTTAGAAATTGTTTCTATCCAAGAATAATAGATTTTAAATCTATAGTTATAAAAACCTTCAGAAATGAAGGTTTTTTTGTTTCTATACTTTCTGTTATTAAAATACATAAAAATTAGACATAAAAAAGCCTGCATTGTGCAGGCTTTTCTATTTACTTATAAAAGGCATTCTTAGATGCAACTTATAAACATCACTGTTTAAAAAATTACTTTTTAGGAATATTCTTTAAAATTTCTAGCACAAATTTCCAATATTTTTGAGCTGAAGAAATACTAGCACGTTCATCTGGAGAATGCGCTCCTTTAATGGTTGGACCAAAACTAATCATTTCCATTTCTGGATAATTCTGTCCTAATATTCCACATTCTAAACCGGCGTGACAAGCAGCAACGTGTGCTTTCTCTCCATTTATTTTTTCGTATAACCCATCTAAAACCTTAAGAATTGCAGAGTCCATATTTGGCGCCCATCCTGGATAATCTCCCGAACATTCTACCTCACAACCTGTTAATTCAAAAGCAGCACGTAACGTGTTTGCTAAATCTATTTTAGAGCTCTCTACCGAGCTACGTGTTAAACAAGCAATCTTAATATTACCGTCTTTTACTACTACTCTAGCGATATTATTAGATGTTTCTACCAAATCAGGAATATCTGCGCTCATTCTAAACACACCGTTTACGGCTGCATAAATAGCACGTGTTACCCCTTCTTGCACCCCTAAATCCATCATTTTTTCTGGCGTCTCACACGCAGAAACAACAATCTGTAATTCCGGCTCCATTGTTTTTAGCTCCGTTTTTATAGTGGTAGCTAATTCTTCCATCTCTGCAACAAATACTTCTTCGTGGATAGCGTCAATAACAACAGTAGCATTGCTTTCTCTAGGAATAGCATTACGTAAACTACCACCATTAATTTCAGAAATTCTTAAACCGAAGTTTTCGAATCCGTCAAATAACATACGGTTCATTATTTTGTTTGCATTACCAAGTCCTTTGTGAATATCCATTCCAGAATGCCCACCTTGTAAACCTTTAACCGTAATGGTGTAGCCTGTTTTAAACTCTGGCGTTTCCTCTTCGGTGTACGTTCGTGTAGCAGTGACATCCACTCCTCCAGCACAACCTACTCCAATTTCATCATCCTCCTCTGTATCTAAGTTTAACAAAATACCACCAGTAAGCAATCCGCCTTTTAAGCCCATTGCACCAGTCATTCCTGTTTCTTCATCAATTGTAAAAAGTGCTTCAATAGCAGGATGCTCGATTGTTTTACTTTCTAAAACAGCCATTATTGTCGCTACTCCCAATCCGTTATCTGCACCTAAAGTCGTTCCTTTAGCACGAACCCAGTCCCCATCAATATGCATTTCAATACCTTGAGTATCAAAATCAAAATCGGTATCCGCATTTTTTTGGTGTACCATATCTAAATGCGACTGCATTACAATAGCCACGCGGTCCTCCATTCCTGGTGTTGCTGGTTTTTTTATAATTACATTTCCAACTTCATCTTCTATAGTTTCTAAACCTAATTTAGCGCCAAAGTCTTTCATAAAAGCAATAACACGCTCCTCCTTTTTTGAAGGTCTAGGTACCGCGTTTAAATCTGCAAATTTATTCCAAAGTTCTTGAGGCTCTAATGCTCTAATTTCAGTATTCATTTCTATATTTTTTTAGTTTTACAAAGGTAATTAATACACGACCAATTATGTAAACATTTTCTTAAATTTGAAATATGCTAAAAAACAAAAAACTAATCATCGCATTACTGCTTATTCCTGCTATAATAGGGGTTAAAGTAGCGGCTTATTTCCCAGAAGTTATAGAAGCCGTTTACAGTACTGGTTTATATCCTTTTATTTCTCGATTTTTCCGTTATTTCTTAGGATGGATCCCATTTTCATTTGGTGATTTGGTTTATGGTTTTGGGGTTTTATTCATTATACGTTGGTTAATTCTTAACCGAAAACGTGCGATTTCAGATTTTAAAAATTGGTTAATCGATATTTTTGCGGCTGTTTCGGTAATTTATATTAGCTTTCATTTGTTTTGGGGGTTGAATTACTACCGATTGCCGCTTCATAAGAACTTAAATTTAGAAGCCGATTATACGACTGAAGCTTTAGTGGAGGTCACTAAAAAACTGATACATAAAACAAATACACTTCATTTGGAACTTACCAATAACGATTCTGTTATTGTTGTTAGTCCGTACTCTAAAGCAACCATTCTTAAAATGGTACCTGAAGGCTATTCTATATTAAAGAAAAAATATCCGCATTTAGAATATAAAGGCGAATCAATTAAAACTTCACTATTCAGTTTGCCACTAACTTATATGGGCTTTAGTGGTTACTTAAATCCGTTAACCAACGAAGCGCAAGTGGACGGTTTAATACCAAAATTTAAATTCCCTACAACGGCTTCCCACGAAATTGGCCACCAATTGGGTTATGCAGCAGAAAACGAAGCCAACTTTATGGCATGTTTGGCTACGACAACACATAGCGACTTGTATTTTAGATACTGCGGATTTGCTTTTGGCTTGCGTCATTGTTTACACGAAATCTATAGGCGAGATCCAGCGTTATATAATGAGTTACTACTAACCTTAAATACTGGCGTATTAAAAAACTACCAAGAGGTACGCGATTTCTGGGATGCGCATAAAAACCCGACCGAACCTTTATTTCGAAAAACGTATAACACCTACCTAAAAGCCAATAACCAACAAGGCGGAATGGATAGCTATAGCTACGTTGTAGCCCTGATAGTTAATTATTTTAAAGAGGAAACACTTTGATCAATATGGCAAAAAAATGTTAAATATTTTTTGCTGAGTGTTTAATAATTATAGATAGTTATCTTTAAAACTTTTAAAAATTATTATCTCACTAACTTATGATTAAACAGTTTTTTTTTCTCGCTGTATTATTTTGTAGCTACACTAGTTTTGCTCAAGAATACATCCCTAAAAACGACGGTGTAAAAACCGCGACATCTCATTACACAGCATTACAAAATGCGACTATTCATCTCTCTCCTACGGAAGTCATCGAAAATGGTACTTTGGTCTTTAAAGATGGTAAAATCGTTTCTGTAGGCACCTCTGTAAACATTCCAAAAAACAGTCTGATTATTGATGCCACTGGGAAAACAATTTATCCGTCGTTTATAGATATTTACTCCACTTTTGGAGTCAAGCAACCCGCAAAAAACTCTAGCCATTCTAGAACTCCTCAATACGATGCGAGTCGCGAGGGATATTATTGGAACGATCATATTAGACCCGATCAAAATGCAATTGACTATTTAGATTACGACACTACTAAAGCAAAAGCGCTACAGAAAGCTGGTTTTGGAGTGGTAAACGCGCATATCGACGATGGTATTATTCGCGGGACTGGTGTATTATTAGCACTTAATAACAATGGTAATGCTTCAAATAGAATTTTGGAAGGACTATCTGCTCAGTACTCTGGAACTTCGAAAAGTAAAACTTCAAGACAAGCTTACCCAACGTCTTTAATGGGAGCTTTAGCACTATTACGTCAAGTACATTTGGATGCCGATTGGTATTCTAAAGGGTTAAGTAAAGAAAAAGACCGTGCTCTTGAAGCTTTAATAGCAAATAAAAATAAGGTGCAAATTATTGAAGCTGGTAGCAAACTTAATGCACTACGCTTAGATAACGTGGGCGACGAATACAACACGCAATATGTTATTGTTGGTGGTGGTGACGAATACGAAGCTATTAAGGATATTAAGGCAACACAGGCAAAGTTTATTATTCCTATAGACTTTACAGATGCTTACGATATGGAAGATCCGTTTTTAGCGCGCTCTGTAGATTTAGCCGATTTAAGACAATGGAATCAACAACCACACAATCCAAGAATATTAGCAGAGCATAATATTGAATTTGCTTTATCGACATACAAATTAAAAAAGGAAGAATCTTTTTTACCAAACCTAATTAAAGCTATAGAGGCAGGATTACCAAAAGACAAAGCACTTGCTGCATTAACGACGATTCCAGCAGGAATTATTGGAAAGAGTAACGTATTAGGATCTCTAAAAACAGGAGCTTATGCTAACTTCTTAGTGACTTCTGGAGATATTTTCGAAAAGAAAACTACTATTTATGAAAACTGGGTTACCGGTATTAAAAATGAATTGGAAGTTGCACCAAAAGATATTCGTGGTGACTATACCTTTAGTTTAGAAAATGAAAAATATACGCTTAAAATATCAGGAACTTTAGAGAAATTAAAAGCTAAAGTAAAAACAGATAGTACAACTTTAGGCACAAAATTAAACGTGAATAACGATTGGTTACAACTCACGTTCTCAACAATAGATACTACGAAACAGGAATTTATTCGTGTGGTTTCAAATTTAAACGACAGTAAAAATTTATCTGGGAAAGCATATACCCCTAATGGGAAAACGCTTGTTTTTAATGCTGAAAAACAAATGTCAGAGAACAAAGAATCCGTAGAGAAGACAGAGAAAAACGAGGATGAAAAAGATGACGAAAAGGAAGCTGATGACACACCGTCTCAAGCAAATCCTTTTTACCCAGTTACCTATCCTAACCTAGCATATGGG
>JAGPVI010000300.1 GCA_018067115.1 Bizionia sp.
AATGACACCATTTTAATTAATGAAGTCGCACCTAGACCCCACAACTCTGGTCACCAAACTATAGAGGCTAGTTACACATCTCAATTCGAACAGCATTTACGCGCTGTTTTAAACCTTCCTTTAGGCGAAACAAAAAACAAATTGGGCGGTATAATGGTAAACTTAGTAGGTGCAGAAAATTATACTGGAGATGTTATCTATGAAAACATTGAAGAGATAATGAAAATGGAAGGTGTTACACCGCATATTTACGGTAAAAAACAAACGAGACCTTTTCGAAAAATGGGACACGTTACCATTGTAAATGAAAATTTAGACACTGCAAGACAAATTGCAGAACAAGTGAAAAATACGATTAGAGTAATAAGCTAATCACAACATTAAAACACAAACAAATGAGTAAAGTAGCTGTAATAATGGGTAGTAATAGCGATCTTCCAGTAATGCAAGACGCCATAGATATTTTAAACGGATTTGATATTGAGGTGGAAGTCGATATTGTTTCTGCACACCGCACTCCAGAAAAATTATACGATTTTAGTAAAAACGCACATACTCGAGGCATCTCGGTTATTATTGCTGGCGCAGGTGGTGCAGCACATTTACCAGGAATGGTAGCTTCACTGTCGCCATTACCAATTATTGGAGTACCTGTAAAAAGCAGTAATTCTATAGATGGTTGGGATTCTGTATTATCAATTTTACAAATGCCAGGTGGTGTTCCTGTAGCGACCGTTGCATTAAACGGTGCTAAAAACGCTGGTATTTTAGCGGCACAAATTATTGGTAGCCACGATAAATGTGTGTTAGATAAAATTATAGCATACAAAGAGGGTCTAAAATTAAAAGTGGAAGAAGCTGCTAAAGCAGTAAAACAATAACATATAAAAGCTCTGATATCAGGGCTTTTTTTACACTAACACCCTGCTATTTCTAACAAACAGAAGGCTTAGTTTTACTACCATTAGCGCATAAAAAAAAGCCTCAGATAAATCTGAGGCTTTTCATCGCTATTAATCAATAATTTTTAAGTGAGTAACCAACTCACGGGAAAAAATCAATTGCAAATGTAATGATTATTACAACCTATTATAAAGCCTTTTTCATTTTTTAACACTTTATTATAATAATTAATACCAATGAACACACTTTTAAAACATTTTAACACTACATATAATACGGCTCCATTTTCAAAAATTAAAACTGAAGACTATAAGCCAGCAATCATAACTTTAATAAAAGACACCAAAAAAGAGATTGATGCGATTGCAAACACAACCGACACGCCTACTTTTAAAAACACGATTGAAGCTTTAGAATATAGCGGACAACAATTGAATCGCGCTACTAGTATCTTTTTTAATTTAAACTCGGCCGAAACTAATGACGAGATTCAGAAAATAGCACAGGAGCTCTCTCCTATTCTTTCAGAGTTTGGTAATGACATCACTTTAAACGAAGCCTTATTTAAACGTGTAAAAACGGTTTACGACGGCAAGGACAGCTTAACTTTAACTACCGAGCAGCATACTCTTTTAGATAAAAAATATAAAAGTTTTTCTAGAAATGGCGCTAATTTAAATGAAGCCGACAAGCTTAAGTTACGCGATATTGATAAAAAATTAGCGCAGCTTAAATTACAATTTGGAGAAAACGTTTTGGCAGAAACTAATAAGTACCAAATGGTAATTACCAACGAGAATGACTTGTCGGGCTTACCAGAAGGTGCAAAGGAAGCTGCAAAACAATTAGCAGAAAGTAAAGACATAGACGGCTGGCTTATCACTTTAGACTATCCAAGTTATATTCCGTTTATGACGTATGCAGACAACCGCGACTTACGTGAAGAATTAGCTAAAGCATCCGGAAGTAAAGCTTTTAAAGGCGATGCGTTAGACAACCAACAAAACGTTCTGGACATTGCCAAATTACGCTACCAACGCGCACAACTTTTAGGTTATAAAACACACGCGCATTTTGTTTTGGAAGAACGTATGGCCGAAACACCAGAAAAAGTAGAAGCGTTTTTAAATGAGTTATTAGAAAAAGCAAAACCAGCTGCCGAAAAAGAATTTAAAAACCTTCAGGAATTTGCTAAAGAATTAGACGGCATTTCTCGTTTAGAAAAATGGGATTCGGCGTACTACTCAGAAAAGTTAAAACAAAAGCTTTTTGATTTGGATGACGAGCAACTAAAACCTTACTTCAAACTAGAAAATGTAATTGACGGCGTATTTACAATAGCTAAAAAATTATTTGGTTTAGAATTTGAACACATCACAACCATAGATAAATACCACGACGAAGTTTTAACCTATAAGGTTACCGACCAGAAAGGAGAGTTAGTTTCTATATTTTATGCTGATTTTTTCCCTAGACCAGGCAAAAGAAATGGTGCTTGGATGACCTCTTACAAATCACAATATATTGAGAATAGCGTTAACGAGAGACCGCATATATCTAACGTATGTAACTTTACAAAACCTACAAAAAGCAAACCATCGCTTCTCACCTTTAATGAGGTTACAACCTTATTTCATGAGTTTGGGCACGCATTGCACGGTATGTTAGCAAACACTACATACCCAAGTCTTTCTGGAACAAATGTCTATTGGGATTTTGTTGAATTACCAAGTCAAATATTAGAGAACTGGTGTTACGAAAAAGAAGCCTTAGAGCTATTTGCCACGCACTACGAAACCGGAGAGGTTATCCCAATGGAATTGATATCGAAGATTAAAGACTCTTCTACTTTCCACGAAGGAATGCAAACCTTAAGACAGCTAAGTTTTGGCTTATTAGATATGTCATGGCACGGTACAAACCCATCCGCAATTACAGATGTAAAAACTCACGAAATTGAAGCTTTTAAAAACACAGAATTATATCCTGACGTAAAGCAGAATTGTATGAGCACTGCATTTTCTCATATTTTTCAAGGCGGCTACTCGTCGGGCTATTACAGTTATAAATGGGCTGAAGTTTTAGATGCTGATGCCTTCAATTATTTTAAACAAAATGGCATTTTTAATATAGAAATCGCTACTAAATTTAAAGACAATGTGCTGTCTCAAGGAGGAACCGAGAACCCAATGGTACTTTATAAACGCTTTAGAGGTCAGGAACCACAGCCAGAAGCACTATTAAAACGTGCGGGATTATTACCAAAATAGGGTAATAGGAAACTTAAATATAAAGACAGACTAAATGGTCTGTCTTTTTTTTTTGCATAATCTTCACAGTATTGAGTATTAATTAACCCAAAAAACTCTTATTTTTGAATAAACACAAAACGCTTTATGCCAACTCACAAAATAAATCCCAATCAATGGATTAATTTGTACTCGGATTATCTTTTTAATTACACTATTTCTAGGGTAAATGATAGGGATATGGCTAAGGATATAGTTTCAGACACCTTTTTAGCGGGTTTAAAATCAATGAAAAATTTTAAAGGTGAAGCGAGCGAGCGTACTTGGCTTATTTCTATTTTAAAACGGAAAATTATTGATCATTACCGTAAAACAAATTCCAAAAAAGGTAAAGCCGAAGTCCGAATGTCGTATTATAGCGACTCAGAAAATGAAGGCGATTGGCTAGAAGAGCGCGTTGCAGATCCTTTTAATAAAAATGCCGAAGACACCATAGAAAACAAAGAACTCGCTTTAGCAATACAAAGTTGCTTGAGCAAACTTCCTGAAAAACAAGCGACTGTTTTTGAAATGAAAACTATTTTAGAATACGAAACAGAAACGATTTGTAATGAATTGAATATTACTGCGTCTAATCTATGGGTAATTATACATCGTGCAAGAACTGCAATGGCAAGTTGCCTAGAAAAAAACTGGTTTTAATATGATTAAAAAGAACTTTTTTTTAATGCCTTGTACCGAGGCGCATATTGTATGCGATAAAGCGCAATACAACGAGGCTACGCTTTGGGAAAAAGTTAAGATGACGATGCATTTAGCGATGTGTAAAATTTGTAAGCAATACACTAAAAATAACGTCAAATTAACTAAACTTATAAACGCCAATAGAGATGAAAATTTTCAGCGTTTAGACAAGCAATCTAAAGTAAAACTTAAAGCTACTTTCGATAAAGAATTAGCCAAATACAGTAATGAGTAACCACATAATTGGAATACTTTCTACCCAAAACGCACTGTAATAGGTACTATTATTTGCTTTAGAAAACACAATAAAACCGGTTGTAATTAATGTAACTATTGTTAAAACAATAAAGTTTATGGCTACCACTTCAGCTTTAAAAAACTCTAGAAACAAAAATAACATGATTAAAAGCAAGCCCATTATTTTGGTTTGTTTCACGCCTATTTTTTGAGGTATTGTTGCTAGTTTAAAATTATCGAAAGCCAAATCTCTTATTTCAAAAGGTAACATTAACGCTACAACAAAGATAAAGCGTTGTATCGCTGTAATTATTACATCGGCATTTAGCACTATATCATTATTCATTAAGGGTAAAATCACCGTAACACCAGCCCAAACCAAACCAATGATATACACTTTTAACCCGCTAATATCTCGTAAGTTATGACTGCTATCTAAATAATAGCGTTTCGGTAATAACGGAATGGCATATAAAAAAGTAATAACTGCAAAAACAGATAACCATAATATCACTTTAAGCTCTAATTGCATCATAAAATAGCACATAAAGAGAAAACAAAACAGGGAGAAAATCTGAATAATTTTTAACCATTTTGCTAAACTCCGGTAGTGCCATTTCGCAATCCCGAAAAATTTAACAAAATTATACCCTGTAA
>JAGPVI010000302.1 GCA_018067115.1 Bizionia sp.
AAACCTATTTAGTAAAATTTTCTAAGCTTATTCGTCAGTTTTTCGAATTGTCTAAAGAAACCGAAATTAGTTTAAAGGAAGAATTACAGCTAATTAAAAACTACTTAGATATTGAGAAATTGCGGTTTAAAGATAAATTTGAATATCATATTAATGTCGATGATAAACTGGAGATTAAACACGCAAAATTGCCAACAATGTTGCTACAGCCTATAGTAGAAAATTCAATTAATCATGGTATTTTTAATAAAATAGAAAACGGTAACGTATTTATTAATGTGTTTTATATTTCAGATAAAAGTTTTAAAGTTGAAATACTAGACGACGGCGTAGGTTTTGTAAACACTCAAAATCAAAGCAGTCGAATAATAAAATCGTCGAATGTGTTAGAAGACCGACTAAGGTTTTTAAACAAATCCGGACTGTGGGAAATAACTCATACCGAAAGCGAATTGCATCCAGAACTATATAACAAGGGGAGTAAATCGGTTTTTATAATCACCCAATTATAACTTATGAATATATTAAATGCTATTTTAATAGACGATGAAATTTCTAATTTAAAAGGTTTAGAGCAAAAATTAAACAAACTGTTTCCTCAAATAAAGGTGCTAAACACTTTCCAGAAGCCAGAGGATGCTATTTGTGCTTTACAAACAAGCCAACCAGATTTGGTTTTTTTGGATATTGAAATGCCAAGAATTAATGGATTCGACTTACTGTCTAAGTTAGTGAAAATAGATTTTCAAGTTATTTTTATAACGGCTTACAGCGAGTATGCTATTGAAGCATTTAAACAAAATGCGGTAGATTATGTTTTAAAACCAATAGATGATGAAGAGTTAATAGTAGCTGTGGAAAAAGCGATTAAAATAATCTCTGAAAAAAAAGAATTTAATAATAACTGTAAATTAGTAGATTTATTAACGAGCACATTATCAAATAATAAAAAAATCATTGTTCCTACTGCTAAAGGATTATCTTTTATTCCACAAGAAGAAGTTTTACACTTAGAAGGTTACGAGGGGTATACCAAAATACATTTAACAAATCTTACCACGGTAATGAGTTCTTACAATCTTGGGCACTTTGAAAAGCTTTTAAGTGCTGTTTTTTTTAAATGTCATAAATCCCATATTGTAAATTTAGAAAAAGTACGTCATTTTGAAAACGAAGGCTATCTTTTATTAGAAAATGAGGAACGTGTGCCTATCTCAAAAACGAACAAAAAAGCGTTTGTAAAATTGTTTAGATAAAGCATTTTAAATATCTCATAAAATAAAAACACTCTAGAATGAAGATTGTAGAGTGTTTTTATTTAGAATATTTAATTAGCTAATGTGTTACTTTCTTTGCTCGATTCACTTTTAAGAACTTGAGCTTCTTTTCCACCTAAATACTCACAATCTTTTAACTCTTGCATACTTGTAAAAGGAACATGCGTTTTATTGTATTTAAATGCGCTACTTAATTCTTTGGTTAAATCTCTATCGTTAATATTTAAATCGATATCGTCCATTGTAAATTGGCAAGGGTGCTCGTAACCTGCTGCGTGGGTAATTTCAATAAACTCTTTTCTAAACGTCTTAAAATATTGTGCTAATCGCACCGATTTTAAAGTGGGATCTATACCATTTTGTAACCATTTACTTTGTGTCGCAACTCCCGCAGGACATTTATTGGTGTGGCAAACTTGCGCTTGTATACACCCTATACTCATCATCGCTTCTCGAGCTACATTAATAACGTCGGCACCCATTGCAAAAGCCATTGCTGCTTTTGCTGGGAAGCCTAATTTTCCACTTCCAACAAATACAATTCTCTCGGTAAGGTTTCTGTCATTAAAAACTTTATACAAATCACTAAACCCGTAAACCCACGGTAGCGATACGTGATCGGCAAAACTTGGCGGAGCAGCTCCAGTTCCTCCTTCACCACCGTCTACAGTAATAAAATCGGGACCTTTACCTGTTTTCTTCATTAAATTCGCCAATTCTTTCCACTGCTCGAGCTTTCCTATAGCAGCTTTTATCCCCACTGGTAAGCCGGTAGCTTCCGCAATATCTTCAATAAACTGCATCATTTCTGGTACCGTTGAAAAAGCAGAATGTGTTGGTGGAGAAAGTACATCTTCACCCAAAGGGACACTTCTAATTTCAGCAATTTCAGGTGTGATTTTAGAAGCAGGTAAAACACCTCCTTTACCAGGTTTGGCACCTTGAGAGATCTTAATTTCTATGGCTTTTATATATGGGAAATCTTCAACTAATTTCTTGATTTTTTCTAACGAAAAATTACCATTATCATCTCTAACACCAAAGTAACCTGTACCAAAATGAAAAACGACATCTGCACCACTGCGGTGGTAATGCGATAAGCCTCCTTCACCAGTATTGTGGTATGCTCCAGCAATTTTCACACCTTTATTCATAGACTCCACTGCTTTTGCAGATAGAGAACCAAAACTCATAGCAGATACATTTATTATAGAAGCGGGACGGTAAGGTTTCCTTCTTTTATTGTACGCACCCATAACTTTAGCACAAGGGATAAAAGACGGGTCTATAGCATTTGGGTGATTGTCTGGAAACTTATAAGAAAACATAGCATTATTAATAAAAATATGCTGATGCGCATAGATATCGCGATCTGTACCAAAACCTTCATAATTATTTTGGTGTTTTGCCGACGCATAAATCCACCCGCGTTCTATACGGTTAAAAGGTAGTTCTTCTCTGTTATTTGCAACAAAATACTGTCGTAATTCTGGACCTATACTTTCTAGCATATACCTAAAGTGGCCCACAATAGGAAAGTTATGACTTATTGTGTGACTTTTTTGAAAAACATCGCGAATTGCAATACTTAATAAGGCAAAAAGAATCCATACCCACCAAGGAATATTAGACAGAAAATCTAAAACAGTATCCATAATAATTGAATTGTAAATTTCACCCAAAAATAATCAAATTCTTATACAAAGACGATTATGGGCATAGAGAAAACATAAAAGTGATTAAAATTATATTTTCATTAAGACTATTCAATAACTATTGCCAATTGTTTATAATTAAAACCAAAACCTTTAAGGTAATGCCACGTACAATTAGTATTTTTATACCCTAAAAATAAGAAGAGTTTGGAGAAGTATTTAAGTCAGTTAAATGAAGCGCAATTAGCACCGACCATTCAAAAAGATGGTCCTATGATTGTTATCGCAGGTGCTGGTTCTGGTAAAACACGTGTATTAACGTTTAGAATCGCCTATTTAATGAGTCAAGGTGTAGACTCTTTTAACATATTAGCGTTAACCTTTACTAACAAAGCCGCAAAAGAAATGAAGGGGCGTATTGCC
>JAGPVI010000307.1 GCA_018067115.1 Bizionia sp.
CAGGCGTCATTACGACTTGCACGTTAGCGCCTGCTTTTATAAATTCTCTTACTAGTGAAGCTGTTTTATAAGCGGCTATACCAGCACTTATGCCTAACAGTATATTTTTGCCACTTAATATAGACATAGTAATTAGTCTTGGTTGTCTTCCTCTGTGTTTCTGTAGTAAATTTTATCATCTAACCATTCCTGTACTGCTAAAGCATGCGGTTTTGGTAGTTTTTCGTAAAACTTAGAAACTTCAATTTGTTCTTTGTTTTCGAAAATTTCTTCTAAACTATCGTTATAAGTTGCAAATTCTTCCAACTTCTCGATTAATTCCTTTTTAATTTCAGAGTTAATTTGCTCTGCTCTTCTAGAAATAATAGAAATCGCTTCGTAGATGTTATCTGTAGGCGCGTCAATTTTATTTCTATTATAAGTAGTTGTACTTAATGGCGCATCAATCTTTTTTAAATCCATAGTTATATTAACTTTTAGTACTGTAATTTTCTAATTCCTCTTCTATATCATTAAATTTTTTGGTAGCATTCTCTAGGTATTGTGAGCTTGCATAGCCTTTTTTAAATGATATATAATATTTTTTCGCTATTTCTAAACGTTCTTCCTTTTTGTATTCTACACTTCTTAAAGCCAATTGGTATGCAGAGTCGAATCTGTAATATAAAGCATCTTCTCTTAACTGCGCTCCTGGAAAATCAATAATAAAAGAATCAAACGACGCTATAGACGCTTTAAAGTCTGATATATGATTGTATTGCTTAGCGATTTCATAAGCTTTCTTCTCTAATTTAAAGTCTAATTCTTTTACCAATTCGTTAGCTTCTGAAAGATGCTCAGATTCCGGAAAAATATTGACAAACTCTTGTAATTTCTCGATTGCCGTTATTGTTTCCGACTGGTCTTTAGTGTAAACTGGAGATAATTGATAATAACTTTTAGCACTTTTAAATGTAGCCTCTTCTAATTTTTCACTCTCTGGATATGCCGATACGAAACGCTCAAAATGGTAACTAGACACGTAATAATCTTCCATTTCGTAGGACGCATTTGCGTTTAGATACATTAATTTTTCAGCTTGAGGCTTCCCGCGGTAACTTGGTATTATTTGCTCGAATAACCTGTTGGCTTTAGAGTATTTACCAGCATTATAAAGTTCTTCTCCTTTTTTGAATTTTAAGGCGATATCTTCAGACTTTAATGCTTTTTGATACTCGGTACAAGAGCTTAACATCAAAAATGTAAGTAATATATAAAAAAGGTTCTTCATAATTTTTTAACAAGATGCAAAAATACACTATTTATATTGATTTTGAAAATATTTTTCAATGCGAAAATAATTGTTGAAATCAGATTTATAGTTGGTTTAAGTTATATTTAACTAATTGTTCTGCTTTAAAAAAGCGTTGATTTTTCTCTTGGAGGCTTGAGTGGCGTTTACCAGAGGTAATCTCACTGTAGCTTCGCATAATTCTAGAGCTTCTAAAGCGGCCTTAATTCCTGCTGGGTTATTTTCTTCAAAAATAAGCCCCACAGCATCAATCACCTTATAATGAATCTTGTATGCCTCTTTAGCTTTTCCCTCTAACCCTAATTGAATCATTTTAGAAAACTGCTTAGGCAATCCTTGTGCAATTACCGAAATCACTCCTGCTCCACCTGCCAATGTTACTGCTAACGCTAAATCGTCATCCCCAGAGATAACGCTAAAATCTGCAGGTTTATTTTGAATTAATTTGTAATACTGCCCCATATTTGCACCAGCTTCTTTTACCGCTACAATATTTTCGAAATCGTTTGCCAATCTCAAAATGGTTTCTGGAGTCATATTAGAAGCCGTACGCCCCGGTACATTATACAAAATTATAGGCAACGGACTCGCCATAGCAATCGCTTTAAAATGCTGATAAACGCCTTCTTGAGTAGGCTTGCTATACGCCGGAGAAACTGAAAGTATACCCGCAAACGGAGACAAATCTGTAGTTGAAATTTCTTCAACCACTTGCGCAGTATTATTTCCGCCAATACCTAAAACTAAAGGCAGTTTACCTCCATTAGCTTCTACAATTGTTTTTATAACACTTTGCTTTTCTGCTAAAGTCAAGGTAACACTCTCTCCAGTTGTTCCGCTTATTACAATATAATTTACGCCATTATCTATAGTATAATTTACAATATTAGTTAGCGCTGTATGATCTATGCTGCCATCATTTTTAAAAGGTGTAACTATTGCTATTCCTGTTCCTAGAAAAGGGTTATTCATTATTTATGATCGTTTTAAAATTTTTAAATATTTAATCAGTTCTATTTTAAAAGTATTAAACGCATTTAAGTCCGTATTTATTATTAAATCGTTTATGCTTTGGTCTTCTTTTAAAATCCCTACTTTAAAATCGGCTTTTGAACTTGCTGTTAGTAATTTTAATAGCGTTTCATTTACTGTATAATAACTTATTAGAAGATTAAATTCCGTAGTAATAAATGTTTTTAACTCCGAGTTTTTTATAACACCATTCCAAGCAATATCTGGAGCATAAAACCCAGCAGACACCTCGTCTTTTTTTCTTTTATTCGCTGTCGAAAACGACACAACATAAACCATTAGATTCGAATTAGAAAACAGTTTTTTAAATTCTGTATTCCAATCAATTGCCAATTTATCATCATTGTTAACAATAATTCCCACGCGTTGCAATGGGAGCTTAGGTACTGAAACCTCTCGTCCTTTCAATTCAGACTTAATATGCTTTTTATGTATTTTCTCCTTTAATC
>JAGPVI010000330.1 GCA_018067115.1 Bizionia sp.
CAGGCAATTAAAGGCATTTCAAACAGAAAAATAAAGAAACCATTAAACCCCATTAATAATCCGATTTGGAATTCACTTAATGTATGTTCAATTCTATAATAAATAGGCATTGTCGAGAAATACTGAAGAAAAATAATACCAAATAATAACATCGCAAAAAAGAAGATTATAAACGGAACATCTTTGTAAACAGACACCGGATTGTCAACTGTAATCTGATCTTGCACTTTCGCTTTTTTAGGATGTAAAACCCTTATTAATAGTACTGTAGCCAAAATACAAGAAATGCCATCAATCCAGAACAAACCACCATAACTTATTGTCGTAATTATTAGCCCGCCCACCGCAGGACCTGCCGAGAACCCTAAGTTTATGGCGAGCCTAATTAAAGTAACGCTTCGTGTTTTATTTTCTGGCTTACTATAAGCGCTTAACGCGACAAACATTGCAGGTCTAAACATATCGGCAACCACCATTAAAAAGAATATGCCTATACAAATAGAGGCTAATGTTGTTAAGTACTGCAACCCAATAAACATAAAACCAGAGGTTAATAGACTAAAAACCATTATTTTATAATAGCCTATTTTGTCAGTTAATTTTCCGCCAAGCCAAGAGCCAACAACAGACCCTAATCCAAATGCAGAAAGAATACTCCCAACATCTTTAAAGTCAAAATGCAGTTCTTCTGTTAAATAAATAGAAAGAAACGGAATTACCATTGTACCAGCCCTGTTTACCAAAGTAATAAGTGCTAGCCACCAGACCTCTTTAGAGAGACCGCTAAAGGTGTCTAAATAAGGCCTCCAAAGTTTATGTATAATGAGATTGTAAATTTTCATTTTTAAGCGTGGTTTACAATAATATTTTAATAATGATTAGTTGGTTTTTAAAAATAAAAAAGTCCAACAGCGACGTTGGACTTTGAGAAATATATATTAAAATTTTAAAAATATCAAGATATATAAGTTGCCCTTCTTGCCTGGTTACAAGAGGTGTTCTCCTTATAATTCTTAATGACTATTAGCATTGTTTTATTAGTTTTGAAGAGGTAAAGCTAATCAAAAAAAGTTTATATTGTGTTTTTGAATTGAAAAATATAATAATGAAAAAATTAAGTGCCCTTTTTGTTCTTATCGCCTTTGTATTAAGTTGTTCGCAAAAGAAAACACCTTTATTGGGCGACACACCATTTCAGAAGAAAATGAATGCTGAGTTTAAAGATGCTTCAACTTCGCCCTTAAAACCAATTGATATAAAGAGTTTTAAGAGTTTAGATTTTTATAAATATGATCCGGATTATGTGGTTTCTGCAGCATTAGAGCGTACTCCAGATTCAAAGTACTTTGATATGAAAACCACTACCGATCGTTTAACTAAAAGTCGCGTTTACGGTGTGATAACGTTTAATTTGAAGGGGAAAACATACCAATTAAATGTATATCGAGATAAAGAGTTAATAACCACAGAAGGTTTCGAAAATTATTTGTTTCTTCCGTTTTTAGATGACACCAACGGCGAGTCTACTTATGGTGCTGGACGTTATATAGATTTAAAGATTCCTGAAGGCAATACGCTTACTGTTGATTTTAATTCGGCTTACAATCCTTATTGTGCTTACGACGAAAAATACTCTTGTCCGATAGTGCCAAACGAAAACTATTTAGCAACCACTATTGAAGCCGGAGTGAAAAAGTATAATAAATATTAGAAACTTTTAGCAATAAATACACCACCGAACACCGCTAAAAAGCCAATAATAAAACTAGCAATAGTGTAGATCGCAAAGCTGGTAAAATCGCCTGTTTTTAAAAACACATGGTTTTCGTAAGCAAAGGAAGAAAAGGTTGTGAATCCGCCACAAAATCCCGTTGCTAAAAGTAATATTTGGTTTTCTGATAGCACATTTTTTGCGGCTAAACCTAGAATGATACCAATAAGTAAACTCCCTATAATATTGGCAGCAAAAGTACCGTAAGGAATTCCTGTTGTCTGGCTATTTAAATATTTACCGATAAGATAGCGCAAAACGCTACCAAATCCCCCTCCAACAAAAACAAGTATTAAGTTTTTCATACGCTATAATTCTACCTATGGGTAGCTTGTAAAGTACAATAGTATTTAATTTTTTTTAATCTGCTCGTGAAAACGGGGATAATTCTTCATTAATATATTTTAACATTTTTAGTGTTAACTTTTTTTAAGTGCCATCATTAAATAGTTGTAAGGCTATAATAATTAGCAATTACAACGTGCGGATACCGAAAAGCCAAAAATAGAGTAGGTACGCTATTAATATAAATAATTATGGAAACACTTAACGAAAAGCAACTACTTGTTGCACGACAAGAATTTACACCTTTTTTGTCCCTGAAGAAGAGCGAATTTGCGAAGCTTAAACTAAAAACACCTGCTTCATTCTTTAAACAGAAAATGAATACCTCTTTTGAATCTCTGGGCTGTATAGGGTACCACTCACAAACTAAAGAGCTTACAGCAACTATACATATTAAGCGTGCCACCGGTTATTCTAGTGGAGCGACCACCAATGGCTCTTATGAGTATGTGCGTTTTTATTTGAATTACCAAGACGGAGAGGGCTGGGAAGATATGGGAGTTGTAGGTGTTAATGTAAATAATATTCCTACACAAAAAGACTGTGATAAAAAACCCGAAAAACCTATAGATTATGTGGTTAGATTAGGTATTCAGCCAAAGAGAAAATTCTGTTCTATTGCTAATTTACCTCTAGTAAGAGCTGTTTTATCTTGGAATACTATTCCAGAAGAAAATGACCCCGAACTCACCAAAGGAACCTATATTTGGAGTGATAAAAAAGACGTTCAAATTCAGATAGAGCCTCTTAAGTTTTTCTTTCCAGACTTTCCAATTTTAGAGTTGGATGATTTATTAAACACGGCTATTTTTAATCCTAATATTTCTTTAAGTCAATTAGCACAGGCAAATCCAGATTATAGTGAGGCTTTAAAAAAAGCGAAACATAAAATCACACCCAAATCTTTAAATTTTAGTGCGTTGGTTAAGCATTATAAAAAGGAAAAAGTAGCGCCGCATCGTTTTGGATATTCTCTTTTAAAACAATTAGAATACACGCCTTACCCATCGCAAATACAAGATGTTTCAAGCTTATTTAACGTTAATAATATTTCTATTGCAGATAGTTTAGCACAATTAAATAAGCTTAAATGCAATACCGATTATGAAGAGTTAATGTGTGTTGGTGCCGATTATAACCGTGAAGCCTTAGTAGGTACGATTAAAGTGAAAAAATCCACGGGTTACAATGGAGGCTTGTGTTCGTCGGGTAGTAAAGAATATGTGTCTTTTTGGGTGCAGTCAGAAGAAAATTGTGAATGGACACATGCAGGAACGGCTTCGGTAAATGTTTACGACATTAAAAATGTTCCAGAAGAAGGACTGTTTTATTCAGCAGTATTACCTTACAAATTTCCAGGATTAAAAAAAGATAATCCTAAAGCGCAGATTTTAAAAGTGCGTGCTATTTTATCATGGAGTGTTGCTCCTACAGGTTTAGATTGTGTTAATTATGGAAATGTTGTGGAGTCTTATATTCCATTGCAACCCCAAATACAGTGGAATGAAAAAGGACCGCGTCTAGTTGCTGTTGGTGGTGTTAAAGTTGAAAAAATTAATGCCTTTAGTGGGTTAACATTATTAAATTCGGTGTTTAGATACACGGCATTACCAGTGAAGCCAGAAAGTGCTTTTAGTGGGTTGATTGTGGTTGAAGCATTAACCAATCAGTTTGCCGGACAGCTTTATAAAATAAAAACTACAAATTTAAATACAGGTGAAATAAACTATATTAATAGTAAATTTCACTTGGATGATGACACGACATTTTCGTATGCTAATTTGAATGATGAGTATACTTATTATGGCGATGGTTCTAATAATAGTAATAATATTGTTGCTCGCTTTAGACCGGGAACAGATGATAAACTGCGTGTAACAATCGAGCATGAAGATGGTACATCTTACAGTAAAGTGATACAAATGGATAGCACAAGACCAAAAGCTGTTTTAACGATAACAAATTACGGGGATTGCTCTCATTTTGTTAAAGGCAGTATTATTTCTGGCTATTTTGAAGTTGAAGAAACGCATTTAGAATCCTATACACTAAAAACGAATATTACAGATACGGATAACTTTTTAATAACAAGCGGGGATGAATCCAACGAAGGTAATTTCTCTGTAGTGAGTTCCGAAACCAAAAATTGTGGAGATATTGTGTTACAGGCAGTACCAAGAACGATTGTAGATAGTAGCGGAATGCATCGTGGCGTAGCAGACAGAAAAATAATTTGTTTAAAAGACGCATAAAAACGAATCGCGTATAATTTAAAAAAAAAGGCAGTTCTATTAAAGAACTGCCTTTTTTATATCTGTATTCTCTAGACTTATTATTCTATATCTTGTTCCTTTTTTTCAACAGCAATAAAAATTTCGGTAATTAAATGCGCTGGATTAGCTGTGGTCATCGGACTATTTAAATACGATTCTAACATCGGTCCATTTTCAGCAGTTTTTAATCCGTTGTCTTCAATAAATTTAAACGTGTTATCCCAAGCTGCTTTTAAATTACTGTAGTCTCCTTTTAAAGTTGTTTTTACAGCTGTAAAAGGAATAAGTTGACCTGTTAAAATATCGGTTTCTGTAGTTATTACTTTCGCAGTTGTTGGTACCGCACACGAAAACATTACCGCGTTATTTTCTTCATCCCATTTGTGATATAATATATATGGCGCACCTGCCATAGTAATATTATTTGCCTTAGCATAAGTCATTACTTTTGGTAACATCTCCTGCATTTTCGATGAGTACTCACTCAATTTTGTTGATGTTGTATTGTATAAGTAGTAACCACCACTGTGCGTTGTTAGAGCATTATCTGTGGTAATACTATACTCTTGCATAGCGGTCACCACTATGCTGTCTAATTTTTCTAAACTACGTTCGTAATCTGGACCAATTTGGTCGTCCATAGAACCTGCAAAGGCGGTGTACGCTTTAAACATAAATGGAAGATTATCGCCCGCGATTGCCCAAGTAACATCGGTAGTGCCATCTGCGTTTGTGGCAAATGTCCATGTTACATCAGATTTTGGATAGTCTTCACCAAACGCCATTTCTTGAGTAATAGATGTATAAGGAGTCGCAGCAATAGTGCGCATTGTACCAATACCATTGCTGTCTTCCCAAGAATAAGAGCTGCCTACACCGTTAGTGTTTTCTGGAAGCATAATTTTTAAATCTTCATCCTTTTCGGCCCACGACGACCACGATTCCCAATTTTTATAGTCAATAACATTATCGTAAACTACGGCTGCTGGTGCATTAATAGTGCGTGTGCGTGAAACGTTAAAAGAATTTGGTTGTACGGCAATGTAAATAGATAGAGCTATTATTGCAATAAGTAAGAGGAAGAAAATGTATTTAAAAGCTTTCATAGTTTGGAGTTAGTTGGTAATCAAATTTACTAAAATTAAATAAGTAATACAGTTTTTTAAAGCTGATAAAAATGTTAGCTGATTTATAACCAAACGACTAAGTGAAAATAAACTTTATGGCAGCGATAAAACTAATAAAACCTATAAAGGCAAGTAGTACCCAAAGTGTTCCTTTGTAGTGTTGGCGGTGTAACTTTAAGTCTTTTCTGTAGGTGTAAGCAATAGCGCAAATAAACACGATTGCAAATAAAACACCAAAAACTAATTGTCCTCTACTAAACATATTCTTATTTTTATGCAAAAATAATCATTACAATCTACAATTACTTTTTTAACTATGAAAAATAAAATAAAAGCAGTTACCGATTTTCATACCGCCTTTAAAATTGGGCATCGCGAAACACCAAAGGCCGATTT
>JAGPVI010000208.1 GCA_018067115.1 Bizionia sp.
TTCAAAGCTTCAGTAATCTGTTTTACATCGGGCTCTAATGCACCTGAAATAAGCAAACCTCTTTTTCCGTAATCTAGCATATAAGGTACACATGATACTGGTGTGGCAATAGGGATTGTTCCACAAAACATAGCTTCGGCAACCGCTTTGGGCCAGCCTTCAGATTTTGAAGGCAAGATTAAAAAATGAGCCAACTCCAATTTCCCTTTAACAACATTAAGCTCTTGATTACCGTGCAGCTTTACAATCTCCTCAAGACCTTGTTCTTCAATATAGTTCTGTAATGACACTCTTAAAACACCTTCTCCAAAAAAATCTAACTGTACTTTGTATCCCAATTTGTGCAGACGTTCTACCAGTTTTATTGCATATAACGGACGTTTACCCTCTACTAAACTGCCCACAAATAAAAATTGTAATCCAGTATTGTAATCTCTTATTTTGGGTATGCTCTTCTCTGCCTCTAAAAAACTTGCAGTAAAAAACGGTTTAATATTTGGAGATTTAGAATCCCAATCGCCATAAACTAAAACCTGTATATTTTTTGTTAACGTAGTATTATTCAATAGCCATTTTTGAAACCGATAACTTAAGGGTTGCTTACTTTCAGGATCCCAATTCCCAGCGTATTTTGCTGTTTTGGGTGTTTTTGGAAAGAAAATCTGCACCAAACAACCTAACAGGCCCATATTTCCCGGACATCGTAAATGAATATGATCTGCTTTGCGCATTTCTTTAAATAAAACCGCTAAAATATAAGGCACGTTAAAAGCACTTCTAAAAATTTCAGAAAATGATGTGAAAATTAAAACAGGTACAGAAATTACGGTGGGCTGCTTTTTAAATGCTGAAAGTAATAGTTTTTGTTCATAAACCGTAGGTGATAAAACAATAGGAGTCTTCACATATTTAAACCACATATCCATTTCCCGAACATAAGGTGCATACGCACAAAAGAGGTTGTCTCTTTTTAAGGTTGGAGCATTAGTTACAACTAAAAATCGCATTATATATATCCGTTAGATGTGTTTTCACTGACAACCTCAGCAGGCACTCCCATAACTGTTCTATTTGCTGGCACAGAGGAAACCACTAACGAGTTAGCGGCGACAACGCAACAATCTCCAATATTAATTTTACCTGCGATAACCGCATTGGCTCCTATATAAACCTTGTGACCAATAATAGGCACTCCCCGATTTTTAGTACGGCCGCTGACTCCAATAGTTACCCCTTGAGAGATATTACAATTATCGCCAATGATAGCTTGAGAGTTTATTATAATCCCTCCAAAGTGACCAATGTAAAACGACGATCCTATTTGAGCGCTATATGGTAAAGATATCGAGGTCACAATTTCAATCCATTTTTGACACATAACGCCTAATACTAATATTGGCTTTTTAACTATCGCATTGTAACGACTACGGTAAACAGCATTAAAAAAACGGTACACGAATAAAGCCCACAGCCCTTGAGTTGTGAGAAACAAGACTACAGATGATTTATTCTGACTGTAGTATTTGTATTTCTTTAAATCGGTTAAAAACAGTTTCATATTGAAAACACTAAAATAGAATATTAAAAATTATTTTGGCGAATTAACAAATAAAGATAACCATCCCACCACGCGTCCGCAACTTTCTGTAAAAGCTTCTTTACGTTGAGCTGTTGTAAACACATTAAGAAAACGGATCCCTGTGAGTAATAACGCGGTGGCGTGCCATTTAACTATTACTTGAACTGATGGCGCTGTATATTTTACGCGCCACACATACCAACCATTGCGTACCACCATTTTACCATAAGCGTATTGGTTTGGCCGACCAGCAGCATTATGATGGTGTTCTAATCTTGCTTTAGTGTTAACAAACAACTTTCC
This sequence comes from Bizionia sp., assembly GCA_018067115.1. GTDB lineage: Bacteria > Bacteroidota > Bacteroidia > Flavobacteriales > Flavobacteriaceae > Bizionia. The sequence goes on from JAGPVI010000208.1 coordinate 1,883, forward strand.
CATTTTAGCGATTCGCAAAGAAAAATCGGCGTCTTCATACAAACCATAGCCTTCAAAATAGGATGAAAATGAAAGGGTTTTAAAAACCTCTTTTTTATAAGAAGCTACGCCTCCCATAAGCTGCTCCACAGGATATATATTTCCCGAAGGCGGCAAAAAACTTAGAGAACGGCCGTGAGAAAAACTAGGCATAAAGCCTGGTGATGCATCTGGTAACAATCCGAAAGATCGTCGGACTTTAAATCGAGACGGTTCTGTTCTCTGCCAACCATCATAATAAAAATGGCTTCGTTTTTTAGGAAGTGCTTCACGTTCCCAATCAATTGCATTGGTTATATACCCTCCAACAGCAAGAGCTTCGGGATGTGACTGATAGACACTTAATAGGGCTTCAAAATAATCTGATGCTAATACCGTATCATCATCCAAAAAGCAAACAACTTCCGAGGATTTAGCAACACGCGAAATGCCATAATTACGCTGCTTAGTTAACCCGCGATCAGCTTCTGATACTTTAAAATATTTTAAATTCTTAAAAGGAGTAACCTTTAATAATTCTTCCGTTTCGTTATTAGTCGACCCATCAATAATTAAAATGGCGTTAGGGTATAGGGTTTGACTGTTTACCGACTTTAACAAGGTATGCAAAGCCTGAGGACGCATATACGTGCAAATAATGAGTGTAAAAGAGTATGCCATACTTACACGTTTTTTGCTTTTAAAATTGATGCCCAATACATACTTACTGCCCATTGAGCCTTAAATTTTTTGTAATACAAATAAGGATTTTTAATGGGTTGAAGCCTGTAATATTTAATAAATAAAATTAATTTATACCCCCTTAATTGTTCCTTCGTATTATTTAACAGTTGATATAATAGAATTGTTGGAGACGGCTTTGGCTGCGTCTTTTCATTACTCCATAAGTGCTTAAAAGGTGTTCTAAAACCGCCAATTGGGGCTTTTAAATGTGTTAAGACAGCTTCTGGATTATAGATTATGTCTACACCCTGCTGTCGCAATTGAGCTCCAAAATCGGAATCCTCGCCAAAACCGTGTTCAAATGCCGTATTAAAACGTATATTTTTTAATACTGCTGTTTTAATTATGCTACACCCAGATCCAAAAGCTGGCCATTGTATCGCTATTTTAAAAGATTCAATTTCATTTTCTCTTTTACAACTTAATGTTATGGCTTCATAATTATTATTTTTCATAAAACTGAGACTGCGTTCCATAACGTCATCAGCAAATCTAATATCATCGTCTGCCAAAAACACATTATGAGATTGGACTATATTTAAAGCCAGATTTCTAGCATTACACGCGCCTGTTTGCCTAATAAACTGGTGGTGAATTAAAAATGGCCAAGATTCCGTTTTTAAACACTGTAACTCAGAAACTGCCCCTTCTCTATCATCTTGTTCAATAATGATCACATTGGTAGGGAGTAACGTTTGTTTGGATAAATCTTCTAAAACATCAGAGAGGTATTTGGCTCTGCCTAAAGTGGGAATAATAACATCATAATTATTATGTTCCGTTTTTTTCTCAAGTGTGAGTTCAGTTGTATTTCTTTCTTTATTAAAATGAAGCTCTGTATCTCGTTTTTTTGAAAATAAACTAAGAATTAACGGTATAAGTAAAACTTGTTTTTCATACAACATTATATTTAAAAACAGTAAATACACCCAAACTCCTTTATAATGTTGTTTTACAAACTTAAAAAGCATTACATCACTAATTCTCCTCTCTTTTTTATATGGAGCAGTTTTATAAAATAAATTAGGATCACTGTAGCAAAACAAACCTTGGGGCATACCTAGTTTAGCAATTGTATTTAAGTGATATGTAAAGCTTTCAGTCCCTTTAAATATATTTTCAAAACACAACACAGACTGACTATGTATTGCCCCGCACGCACTACTCATGAACCAGGTAGGGAATTTTACAGATTTGTTAATTTTTAAGAATGGTGATTCCTCTATATATCCTATTCTATCAGACATATAGTTTTCTTCTGAAAAAGAAATCATAATATCGCGATTACTAAATTGGGCAGCTATATACTTTAAATTAATAGCGCTTTTATTATCGATATGACACCATATAATTGTGGCATCTGGATACGTCTTAGCAACAATTAAAAAAACGCTACTTATAGACCCTTGTCTATCCACCTCTAGTTCTTCGTTTTTTTCAGAATGAAGAATTTGCGTAACTGAAGTAGTATTATGATAAATTATAATCATTTATCTAAATATGTTTGATAAAATGCTACACTCTGGGCTGCTACAATCTCAGCACTAAAATGTGTTTCTATTTTTTGCCGCGCAGTTTCTCCCATTTTTAATCGTTCGTCAGGATTATTTAATAAACGAACTATGTATTTACTATACTTACTATGATCTGTAGGGTGCACTAAATACCCATTAACTCCATTATCTATTATATCCTTTGCCCAACCCACATTAGACGCCACAACTGGCCGCTTTAAAGCCATAGCTTCTAACCAAGAAACGGGTAATGCTTCGGCAAAGGTTGGAAACACACATATAGTAGCGCGTTCAATATGTTTTCGCATATCTGAGTACGGCATAGCGCCCTTATAAAGCACTTGCTCTCGTGCAGACTCCGTAAATAAAGGATGCATTATATTCCATGTTGAGGCAGATTCCGTTTTAATATCTGGGCTATCCTTACCAATTAAAACTAATTGAGCTTCTGGAAAATGCGCATGTACGGCGTTAAAGATAAGAGGCAATTCTAACAACCCCTTTTTTCTAATTAATGTTCCAAAATATAAAATAGTAGGTTTTAAAGTAGTCTTTTCTACCGCATTCGAGCAGTCAAAATCGGTAAGTGTAATGCCATTGGGTATTACCTTAAACTCACGGTTTAAACCAAATAAGCTATTTGTTAAGTCTCCTGTAAACTGACTAACGGACAGAATCGCATCGGCAGACTGTAGCGCTTTCTTTTCGTGAAATTTGTTTATCGCCTTTACCGGGCGCGCATCCAAATGGCAAAAATAAGTATCCGATCCATTTTGTCTGATAATCAAAGGACAGTTTGCATTAATAAATGAAGAGATCCCTGTCCAATCTGGCACCTCAACAATATCGATTTTATCTTCTGAATGTAATGTGTTAATTAAGCGTTCAATTTTTTGCCGTGTCAGCCACCAAGACAGCCCTTTAAGTTTCCTGTTTTTTATTAAATAAAAAGTAATGCCATCAGTTTCAAAAACAGCATCTTCTCGTTGTCCGTAAATTAACAAGCTTATACTATGACCTTGTTTTACCAGTGCTAGTGCTAAATGCTTTATGCTTGTTCCAATACCACCAGAATGCCCTACACGCTCGTGCGGGTATTCGGGAGTTAAAAAAGCTATTTTCATAGGAGTCATTGTTCACTGTTTGTTTTATTTAAACACTTTATATTTTAAAATACAATAAATAGCACGCACGCCATCTTTCCATCCTATCTTTTTGCCTTCTTCATACGTTCGTCCATAGTAACTAATCCCCACTTCATAAGCACGAATACCTGGAACTCTAGAAATCTTAGCGGTCACTTCGGGTTCAAAACCAAAGCGCTGTTCTTTTAAGTTTAGACTTTTTAAATGCTCTGCTTTAAATAATTTATAGCAGGTTTCCATATCTGTGAAGTTCATATTTGTCATCATATTACTTAAAAACGTCAAGAAGTGATTTCCTAAGCTGTGCCAGAAAAACAAAATACGATGTGGCCGACTCCCTTTAAATCGGCTTCCGTAAACCACATCGGCAAACCCATCTAAAACAGGCTCCAATAATATGTTATATTCTCTAGGATCGTATTCCAAATCGGCATCTTGTATAATTATTAAATCACCGGTACACTCGTGTATTCCGCGATGCAATGCTGCACCTTTTCCTTTGTTTTTATCTTGCTCGAAAAGGGTTATTGAAACCTCTGGATGCTTAGCTATATAAGTGTTAACAACAGTAATTGTATCATCACTACTGTAATCATTTACAATAATAATTTCCTTCTCTAACCCCTGTAACAACTGTACAGCAAGAACCTTATCTAAAATTAAGTGAATGGTTTTAGCTTCATTATACGCAGGAATGATAATGGAGAGTTTTTGTGGTGGCTTGGTCATTGCTTTTTCTATACTTTTATTACTATACTTAATATTTAAAATTCCAAAAGAAATTAATTTAATAATTCTAAATGTCCCTCTACCATTTTTTCAATCGAAAACTGATTTTCAATTAGCGGCCGCGTTGGGCCCAAAATAGTTTGTTTTCCTGTTATAATGTCTTCTAATAGCCCTGCTAATTCTTCAGTCTCTTGAGCATTAAATATATAACCATTGTCACCGTGAGTAATAACCTCTTCATTACCTCCAACCGGTGTTGTAATCACTGGTATATTTGCTGCTAAACTTTCTAAAACAGACAGACTAAAACATTCCATATGCGTAGGCTGCAATAAATAATCATAAGCTTTATACAGACTCGGTAAGTTATTTACACTGCCTTTAAATGTAAATACAGAATGTAAACTGAGACTTTTTATCTTATCTTCTAAAACTGCTTTGTAAGGCCCATCGCCATAAACATCAATTATTAAATCGGTTTTTAAATCCTCTGGCAATAGTGCAACAGCCTGGATTAAATCTTGTATCCCTTTTGAAAATCGCAAATGGGAAACCACTAAAAATCTAGGGTTCACCAAAGTCCGACGCGTTATTTTTGGTGCAATATCGTCTATTAGCACACCGTTATAAATAGTTATCGTTTTTGATTTTAAAAACGTACCAAAATCTTTTAAAATAGCGCGACAGGTATAATTAGAAACGCCTACAAACACATCAAT
>JAGPVI010000353.1 GCA_018067115.1 Bizionia sp.
AAATCGAGTGGATAAAATATATAAAGGCACCTAACGAAATAACCATAAATACGATGGCTAATAACACCGAAAACCCTGGTAATTGATATTCGTTGCCACTGGGGCGAATAGAAATTAAGGTGAAAATACTATAGAGAATAGTAGCGACATAAATTCCTAAAATAATTTGATGTCTCCTGTTAGAGATTAGTCCGGGCAATAAACGTGGTGAAAAATTACTGGACGCTTGGTTTAATAATACCATAACCATAGAAAAACTGAAAACCATAATAGAAATAGAGCCCGCAGTAATTGTAGTTAATAGTGTACGTGCTGTATCGGTATTATTAATTACCAAATCTGGTACAATATCTAATAGGTATTTAGAAACTCCTTTGCTTTCCAAATAAAACATTAAAAAAGCAAAAGCGCTACCCGCGAATGCGATAAGAGTGGGGAAAAAGGCAATTTTATCTTTTAATTTATAAATACTTCTTAAAATAAATAATAACTTTTCTTTCATAAAAGGCTAGGTTTTGCTCGCGTTTACCTAAATGTACTACTTTTTACTTTCAATTGCTTGCAATATGGTTTCAAAGTCGGTAGTGAAATCAAACCACAGGGTTTCGGGATTTCTTTTAAACCAAGTAAGCTGGCGTTTTGCAAAACGGCGAGTGTTTTTTTTAATTTCTGAAATGGCGAAGTCTAAAGTCCAATCATCATTAAGATAATTAAATAACTCTTTATACCCAACGGTATTTAATGCGTTTAGTTCTTTATGATTTAAAAGGGATTCTACTTCTTTAAGTTGGCCGTTTTCCATCATATTATCTACACGTGTGTTAATGCGATCGTAGATGGTTTGTCTTTCGGCAGTTAAACCAATACTTATTGTTTTAAAAGGGCGGTTGTTTTTATCTTTATTTAAGAATGAAGAATAGGGTTTTCCAGACCCAATACAAATTTCTAAAGCGCGAATAACACGTTGCGGATTTTGAAGTGCGATGGTATTATAAGATTCTAGATCTAGTGTTTTTAATTGGACTTGTAAGTGTTCTAAACCTTCAAATTCTAGTTGATGATTTAGAGTTTCTCGAATGCTTTTATCGACTTCCGGGAAATAATCTAATCCTTTAGTTACAGCATCTACATATAAACCAGAGCCGCCAACCATAACAACATAGTTGTGTGTTTTAAAAAGAGTGTGCAATGTGTTCATCGCTTCTTTTTCGAAAGCGCCCACATTATAGTTTTCTAAAATAGATTTGTGCTGAATAAAATGGTGTGGTGCTGCTGCGAGCTCAGATGATGTTGGTGCAGCGGTACCTATGTGCATCTCTTTAAAAAACTGTCTAGAATCGGCCGAAATAATTTCGGTATTAAAATAATTAGCTAGTTTTATACTAAGACTTGTTTTTCCTATGGCTGTGGGGCCAACGATAGAGATGAGGTATTTGGTTTCGGTTTTCAAAATTAAATTGCTTGTTGTAAAGTTTTAATTCGCGTTAAGGATAGTAGCGGTATCCTTTTTTTATTTCTAAAAAAGATATAGCGAATAGCCTGCCTTTAATAGTTTTCTTGCTATTAAAGGAACGCCCAAATTGTTATGCTATTAATGTAGTGTATGGCCGCAACTGTAGCAATACTCCGCTTTATCCTTGTGGTTTTCGGCGCAGCAGTTTTGGCACGATTGGGTGTTTAGCGGTAAGGTATTTGGTTTGGTTATTTTATTTTTCTGCTCGTCTTCGTTGTTTGCGCTTCGTGTGTACTCGGCAGACACAATTCCAGTGGGCACAGCAATAATACCATAACCTAAAACCATTATTATAGTGGCTATAAATTGGCCTAATGGTGTTTGTGGGGCAATGTCCCCAAAACCAACGGTAGTTAAGGTTACTATAGACCAATAGATGCTTTTTGGAATATTGTCGAATCCGTTTTTCTCGCCTTCTACCAAATACATTATCGTTCCAAAAATAGTTGCAACAATAATTACGGCGAATAGAAATACAGAAATTTTTGCACGACTTGCTTTTATGGCTGCTGAAAGTTGATTGGACGCCCCTAAATAACGTGCTAATTTTAATATTCTAAATACGCGCAACAAACGTAATGCTCTTAAAGCAACGAGGGCATGAGTACCTGCAAATATTAGAGATAAGTATTTTGGTAGCGTAGATAATAAATCGATAATACCGTAAAAGCTAAAAATATATTTTAACGGTTTTTTTACTGTAATTACACGTGCAATATATTCTACGGTGAATAATATGGTAACAATCCACTCTCCAATGTTTAGCCAATAATGATATTTTAAATCGATGGATGCTACGCTTTCTAGCATCACCAATAAAATACTGGCTATAATGAAAATTAATAGAATAACATCGAATAATTTACCGGCAGGGGTATCTGCTTCATAAATAATTTCATGAAGTTTATATTTCCAATGTTTATCTTCTTTAGGCAAAGGATTATCCATAATTTAAAAAATACAGAAGTTTAATTATTTTCGTGTTGCGTCTTTAGATTTACAATTTTTAAACGTTTATTACGTCTTAGATAACTTTGTATAATATGCTGGTTATCTCTATTATTTTGCATTGGGGTAATAATGGTTTTTAAAATATCTATATTATTTATTTGATAGTTTAAATTGAAAAACCCCAACCCTTGAAAGATACCATTTTCTATGAGAATAGCACTACGTTCTTCGATATCGCGACCTCTATCTATAATCACCATATTTTGATTGTCGTAACTATACTTTTTTATGAGTTCTTTTACGCGGTTATTATACTCTTGTGGTGCTTCTTGATTGACACAAGCGCCATTGCACGATTTTATATCGTAATTAAAGCAGCTTGTTTTAGTCTTATATAACCCTGTTAACTTTTGGCATAAATTATACTCTTCGACCACATTAAACATAAAAGCTTTTGCGCCTTGCCTGTTACTAAAGGTCGTTATGGCTTTTTTACGGCCGTCTGCTTTATCTATGGTTAAGTTTATATACCCGTTTTCATCTACAAAACTATAGAGTGCGCTTGTAAATAAAGAGCGACGTAAAGACCGATTATGCTTTGGTTTTACACGTTTAATTTCTTCACTTTCTTTTAAAAGTGCGACAAGCTCGCTACCGGTTGCCTCGTAAGTAACCTCGGCAACTTCCAGTTGTATTTTTTTAGATTTTGAATTGGTACCCGTAAAATGCTGATTAATACGTTTTTTAATGTTTTTACTTTTACCAATATAAATAATATTACCGTCTGAATTATGAATATAATAAACGCCTGTTATAGACGGTAACTGAGCTATAATATCAATGAGTTTAGGCTCCAGTTGAAGCTTGGGCTCTTTACGAATAGAGTTTATAATAATATTCTTATTCGTGTCTTTGTCTAGCAATAACTTAAATAGTTTTACAGTAGCTAGTGCATCTCCAGATGCTCGATGCCTGTCTGTTACTGGTATGCCTAATGAGCGCACTAATTTACCTAAACTATAAGACGGTAAGTCTGGGATTAAATCTTTAGACAATTGTACGGTACAAAGTGTTTCTCTTTCAAATTCAAAACCCAAACGGCTAAACTCGGTGCGTAAAATACGGTAATCGAATTTGGCGTTATGTGCCACTAAAATTGTGCCTTCTGTAATCTCTACTACACGCTTTGCTATTTCGTAAAACTTGGG
>JAGPVI010000365.1 GCA_018067115.1 Bizionia sp.
CTACAAATTCTGAAACAGAGTGATTTATAATCGCTAGGTTGGAGTATGTGCCTTCGGCAATCTTCTCATCTAACTCGATATTAATTTGTCCTTGTTTTGGTTTAGTGTCTTTATTATCTGCCATTGTATGGGTCTTTAAAATTATAAAATACCGAAAGTCGCTATTTTACTATTAGTGTTTAAACAAAAAGTCCTGCTAAAATAGCAGGACTTTTTAAATTATATAAGATTTAGCTTAAAAGATTATTAATTAGTTATAATTAACTTCTTTTTTAGCTTGCATCATTTCGTCGAACTCTTCTTTAGATCCTACGATAATGTTTTCATAAGTACGCATTCCTGTTCCTGCTGGAATTCTGTGTCCTACAATTACATTTTCTTTAAGACCTTCTAAGTGATCTACTTTACCTGCTACCGCTGCTTCGTTAAGAACTTTTGTAGTTTCCTGGAAAGAAGCTGCAGAGATAAATGATTTTGTTTGTAAAGAAGCTCTTGTAATACCTTGTAAAATTGGCGTTGCAGTTGCTGGCTGTACATCTCTAGCTTCCACTAAAGCTTTGTCTTCACGACGTAATAATGAATTCTCGTCTCTTAATTCGAAAGGTGTAATTATTTGTCCTTCTTTTAAGTTTGTAGAATCACCTGCGTTTTCAACAACTTTCTTACCAAATATTTCGTCGTTTTCTTCGATAAAATCAGCTTTATGAACCAATTGATCTTCTAAGAAGATAGTATCTCCAGAGTCGATAATTCGAACCTTACGCATCATTTGTCTTACAACAACCTCAAAGTGCTTATCGTTAATTTTTACACCTTGTAATCTATACACCTCTTGCACCTCATTAACTAAGTACTGTTGTACCGCTGCTGGGCCTTTAATGTTTAAGATATCGTTTGGTGTAATAGATCCATCAGATAAAGGCATACCCGCTTTTACAAAATCGTTTTCTTGTACAAGAATCTGATTTGATAATTTCACTAAGTATTTCTTTACATCTCCTAATTTAGATTCTACAATAATCTCACGATTACCTCTCTTAATTTTTCCAAAAGATACAACACCATCTATTGCACTAACAACTGCTGGGTTAGAAGGGTTACGTGCTTCGAATAACTCGGTTACACGTGGAAGACCTCCTGTAATATCTCCTGATTTTGCCGATCTACGAGGGATTTTAACTAAGATTTTACCAATCTTAACTTTTTCTCCATCGTCAATCATAATATGGGCACCAACTGGTAAGTTGTAAGAACGAATAGCGTTTCCTTTACCGTCTTCAACAATAAGTGTTGGTATTAATTTCTTGTTTCTAGATTCTGAAATTACTTTCTCTTGGAAACCAGTTTGCTCATCAATTTCTACTTGGTAAGTTACCCCTTGTTCGATATTTTCATATCTCACTTTTCCTGCAAATTCAGAAATAATAACACCGTTATATGGATCCCAAGAACAAATAACATCACCTGCTTTTAAGTCATCTCCATTACTTACATAAATTGTAGAACCATAAGGAATGTTATTAGTACTTAAAGTAATTCCTGTTTTCTTGTCTACTAATTTAAGCTCTGATGTTCTAGAGATTACGATATTGATATCCTTTCCTTCAGAATCTTGACCTTTTACAGTTTTCAATTCTTCAATTTCAGCTTTACCATCGTATTTAACAGCCAATTTATTTTCTTCTGAAATGTTACCTGCAATACCCCCAACGTGGAAGGTACGAAGTGTTAACTGTGTTCCTGGTTCTCCAATAGATTGTGCAGCAACAACACCTACAGCTTCACCACGTTGCACCATTTTATTGGTAGCAAGGTTACGACCGTAACATTTAGCACAGATACCTTTCTTAGCCTCACAACTTAATGGCGAACGTACTTCTACGTGATCCACTGGAGATTTTTCAATCTTAGCTGCAATAGCATCGTTAATAAGATCTCCTGAAGCTACTAATAGCTCGTCTGTTAAAGGATTATAGACATCGTTAAGAGCTACACGACCAACAATACGGTCTTGTAATTTCTCTACAACTTCATCATTTTTCTTTAATGCCGTTACTTCTACACCTCTTAATGTACCACAGTCTACACTGTTTACAATAACATCTTGAGATACATCTACTAAACGACGTGTTAGGTAACCTGCATCGGCAGTTTTTAATGCTGTATCGGCAAGACCTTTACGCGCACCGTGAGTAGAAATAAAGTATTCTAAAATTGAAAGCCCTTCCTTAAAGTTAGATAAAATTGGGTTTTCAATAATCTCTCCACCACCGGCGTTAGATTTTTTAGGTTTCGCCATTAATCCACGCATACCTGTTAACTGACGAATCTGTTCTTTCGATCCACGTGCACCAGAATCAAGCATCATATATACCGAGTTAAACCCTTGTTGGTCTTCTCGAATACGTTTCATAGATAGCTCTGTTAACTCCGCGTTTGTAGACGTCCAGATATCAATAACTTGGTTATAACGTTCGTTATTAGTAATAAGTCCCATATTATAGTTCACCATAATACCATCTACTTTCGCATTGGCACTATCAATCATAGATTGCTTTTCTGGCGGGATAATAATATCTCCTAAACTAAATGAAAGTCCACCTTGGAATGCAAATTTGTATCCTAAAGTTTTAATTTCATCTAAGAAAGCAGCCGTTTCCGGTACACTCGTTACTTTAAGTATTTCTCCAATAATATCTCTTAAAGACTTTTTGGTTAATACTTCATTTATATATCCTGCTGCAGCTGGCACTTTTTCGTTGAAAAGTACACGACCTACAGTAGTTTCAATAATTTGAGATACAAGTTCTCTTTCCTCGTTAAAGTCCATTGTTCGCACTTTAATTTGTGCGTTTAAGTCTACACGTTGCTCGTTGTAAGCGATGTTTACTTCTTCGGCCGAGTAAAAAGTTAACCCTTCTCCTTTTACTTTAACTTCTGGTGTAGACGTACGTAACTTGGTCATATAGTATAAACCAAGTACCATATCCTGAGAAGGTACAGTTACTGGAGAACCATTTGCAGGGTTTAAGATATTATGAGACGCCAGCATTAATAACTGACATTCTAAAATAGCTTCTGGTCCTAATGGTAAGTGCACCGCCATTTGATCCCCATCGAAATCGGCATTAAAGGCTGTACACACTAATGGGTGTAATTGTATTGCTTTACCCTCGATAAGTTTTGGCTGGAAAGCCTGAATACCTAGACGGTGAAGCGTAGGAGCACGGTTTAGTAATACTGGATGTCCTTTAAGAACGTTCTCCAAAATATCCCAAACTACAGGCTCTTTTTTATCTATTATTTTCTTCGCTGATTTTACAGTTTTAACAATTCCTCTTTCGATTAATTTACGAATGATGAACGGCTTATAAAGTTCGGCAGCCATATTTTTAGGAAGACCACATTCAAATAACTTTAATTCTGGTCCTACAACAATTACAGAACGTGCAGAATAATCAACACGTTTACCAAGTAAGTTTTGACGGAAACGCCCTTGCTTACCTTTAAGTGAATCTGAAAGTGATTTTAACGGTCTGTTAGAATCGGTTTTTACAGCAGATGATTTACGTGTGTTATCTAATAATGAATCTACAGATTCTTGTAACATACGTTTTTCGTTACGTAAGATAACTTCTGGTGCTTTTATTTCAACTAATCTCTTAAGACGGTTGTTTCTAATAATAACACGACGATATAAATCATTTAAATCTGAAGTTGCAAAACGTCCACCATCTAAAGGCACTAAAGGTCTTAGTTCTGGCGGAATAATTGGCACAACTTTTAAGATCATCCATTCAGGACGGTTCTCTCTATTCTCGTTAGATTCACGTAAAGCTTCAACTACTTGAAGACGTTTTAAAGCTTCCGTTTTACGTTGTTTAGACGTTTCTGTATTAGCTTTATGACGTAATTCGTAAGATAGCGCGTCTAAATCAATTCTTGATAATAACTCGATCAAACATTCAGCTCCCATTTTAGCAATAAACTTGTTAGGGTCTGAATCTTCAAGATAATTATTATCTTGAGGAAGAGTTTCCATAATATTAAGGTACTCTTCTTCAGTTAAGAAATCCATTTTTTGTAATGGTTCTCCTTCGGCATTTTGTGCATTACCTGGTTGTATAACTACATAGCGTTCGTAGTATATAATCATATCTAATTTCTTAGATGGTAAGCCTAATAAATACCCTATTTTGTTTGGTAACGAACGGAAATACCAGATATGAGCTACAGGCACAACTAAGTTGATGTGTCCTACTCTATCACGACGTACTTTCTTTTCTGTTACTTCTACACCACAACGGTCACAAACAATACCTTTGTAGCGAATTCTTTTATATTTACCACAAGCACATTCGTAGTCTTTTACAGGACCAAAAATTCGCTCACAGAACAAACCATCTCTTTCTGGTTTATGTGTACGATAATTAATAGTTTCAGGTTTTAGAACCTCACCTCTAGACTCTGCTAAAATAGACTCTGGTGATGCTAAACCAATAGAGATTTTATTAAACCTCTGTACTGTATTCTTATCTTGTTTTCTTGCCATAATGCTGAATACTTTTGTTGTTTTATAGTTGAAGTGCAAACTTCAAGCTAAAAGATTCCCGCTTTCGCGGGAATGTCTATTATTCCTCTAATCTAATGTCTAATCCTAATCCTTTCAATTCGTGCATAAGTACGTTGAAAGATTCTGGTAATCCTGGATCTGGCATTGGCTCACCTTTTACGATTGCCTCGTAAGTTTTAGCTCTACCAACAACATCATCCGATTTTACTGTTAAGATTTCTCTTAGAGTACTCGATGCACCGTATGCCTCAAGTGCCCATACTTCCA
>JAGPVI010000210.1 GCA_018067115.1 Bizionia sp.
CTGATTTTCTTCCCCCACTAAAGAGCCTGCTTCTGGAGAATAGCCAAGCACGGCACCTAAGCTTCTAAAAAAAGAGCCGTGACCTTGAGCCCTTAATTCTTGGTTTAAAAATTCTTCTTGTAAACTTTTTAATGCCGAGCCTATATACATAACCGTATGATTCCGTTCTGTTAAAACATTAGAAAACACAGCGTCTAATGCCTTCGGGTTCTTTACTCGTATACAATATAATCCCGGTGCGTCTGGGATATCATTTTCACTTGATAGAATAGGTTTAAAATTCTTTTCATTCACTAAGACTTTCATTAACAAGTTAGAATCGGACCCAATACTATCCACAGAAACTCTGTTTTGATTTGGGCCAGCATTTCTAGAAGAGATTCTTGTATTGCTATTTAAAGAGATAATACTTTTCGTAGTTGTAAAAAGCTGAGGATAATTTTTAACACGAGCTACAATTTGGTTATTTTTTAATTTAGAACCATCCTTGTTGGCATACCAATTATTGGCATTTAAAACTTCTGCAATTTCTGAAGCCTTTAACGATTTTCCTGTTTGCAACAACGCGTGCTGTATCGCTTCATGTAAAGTCATAATTTATATTTTTGAATTTAGTCTGTAATTAAATTTTCGGTTGTACTTCCCTTTATAAGTCGACAAAGTTACAATAAATGCGCTTTGTAAGTCTAAAACTGATATGTAAAACCACTAAAATTACATCTTTTTTTAAACTCTCACTATTTATAGGATCCGTTTTAAATTTATAAAAAAATAAAAATAAAAGCCATTTTACTCCGTATTTACCAAGAGTATAGCACTTTAAAGCTCTAATAAAAGTAAGAACAATTGAAAATTGATTGTCCTCGAACTCCCTAAGAGTCAATAGCACATTAACAGTTTTTATAAGTTTGCGACGTCGTTATTCTACAAATTTAGTAAATACTACCCAAATATAAAACTCTAATTCCCCGACACGAGATACCAGTATATAGTGAATTCTTAAAGAAATAGAGGACTATATTATTACGTTATAGTGCTCTAAAACTTACTGTGTCACTCAAGGAGAGCAAAACTAAGGTTAATACATCTAGCATTAAAACTTGGCAACATTAATCTAAATTCAAATACTCCTTCTTGAGTTGTTATACCGATTGCTCGATATTTTATATTAATAACGTTCAAAATATAAACAGAAATTTTATAGTTTTGAAACTTACTTTCCAATACAGAAATTAGCGAATATATTTCCTAGTAATTCATCGTTGGTTACCTGCCCTGTAATTTCCCCAAAATGATACAAAGCTTGCCTAATATCTATCGCTAATAAATCTCCAGAAATACCGCTTTCTAATCCGTATTTCACTTTTTCAATCTCTTCAAAAGCTTTTAATAATGAAGAGTAATGACGTGTGTTGGTTACAATAGTTTCATTGTTTCTTAAAGCGCCTGTGTTTACAAAACTAATCAGTTTATCTTTTAACGCTTCCACTCCTTCGCCTGTTTTAGCAGATAATAAGTGAACGTCTTCAAATTCAGACTGTAAGCGTTCTAATTCATCAGCATTTAGGGTGTCTACTTTATTAGCGATTATTACCATCGGTTTTAATGGTAATCGGTTTTTAATTTTCTCAATTTCTACTTTTAAACGCGCTGCTTCCGTTTTAAATTCTAGAGCCGAAAACAACAAAACAACCACTTGCGCTTGCTCCATCTTTTCGAACGTTTTCTTGATTCCAATACTTTCAACAACATCTTTGGTTTCGCGTATTCCTGCGGTATCTATAAACCTAAAACCAATACCCTTTATTACCAATTCGTCTTCAATAGTATCTCTTGTTGTACCTGCAATCTCACTAACAATGGCACGTTCTTCATTTAATAAAGCATTAAGCAAAGTAGATTTCCCCACGTTTGGCTCCCCAACAATAGCGACTGGAATTCCGTTTTTTATTACGTTCCCCACAGCAAAAGAATCTATTAAACGACGTAATACCATTCCAATACGCTGCACCAGCGCATTAAATTCTGAACGATCTGCAAACTCTACATCTTCCTCGGCAAAATCAAGTTCTAACTCTATAAGCGACGCAAAATTTAATAGCTCTTCTCGTAACTTCGATATTTCGCTAGAAAACCCACCACGCATTTGTTGCATTGCAATTTGGTGAGACGCTTCATTATCACTAGAAATTAAATCGGCTACTGCTTCTGCCTGACTTAAATCTAATTTACCATTTAAAAAAGCACGCAAAGTAAACTCTCCTGCATCGGCCATTCGGCAACCTTTTCTTAATAATAACTGAATAATTTCTTGCTGAATATAAATAGAACCGTGACAAGAAATTTCAACAATATCTTCACCCGTATACGAGTTAGGGTTCTTAAAAACAGACACCAAAACCTCATCTATGGTCCGTTTATCGTCCATAATATGACCTAAGTGAAGGGTATGCGTTTTCTGTTTTATAAGGGATTTATTTGCTGTTACAGACCTAAAACAGGAGTCTGAAATAGTAATAGCATCCACACCAGAAACGCGAATAATGGCAACTGCTCCAGCACCAGAAGCGGTAGCAAGAGCGACAATAGTATCGTTATAAATCATATGGCAAAAATACTAAATTGAAAAGAGATAAAACTCAAAAGGTTTTGCCAAAATTTTAGGGCTCTACATTTTATCTGTTATATTTGTTTTTAAATATAAATTTAACACCATTATGATTAAAAAAATAACGCTTTTAAGTCTTGTTCTTTTAGGCTTTTCTTGTGGAAAACAAAATACGGGTTACGAAATTAACGCCTCTATCGATTCGTCTTTAAACGATCAAATAGCTAGAATCCATTCTATTTACGACGTTCAGAATAAGGTAATAGACACGGCACTTATTAAGGATGGCGCATTCAAATTTGAAGGAAGCGTAGAGTCTCCAAATGGTTACTACATTACTATAGAAACCCTAAAAGGTGTCATTCCTATTATTCTTGAAAATGAGGAGATAACTATAGAGGTTTACAAAGATAGTTTACAGGCTTCTAAAATAACAGGAAGTAAACAAAACGATTATGTATTACAATATAATACAAGTAATACAGAATTAAGAGACTTTAATATCGATTTACGTGAGCGCTTTAAAACTGCTCAAATGGCCAGAGATTCAGAAGCTGTTGCCGCGGTAAAGCAGTCTTATGACAGTATTATGGTGGAAGCCGTAAAAAAGGACAAAGCGTTTATTAAAAACAATAACGATGCTATAATTTCTGGTATCACTTTAGAGCGTTTGGTAAAGATGAATCAAATTGAAGAGCCTGAATTCAACGCACTTTATGAAGGATTATCTGAAAACGTTAAGAAGTCTGAAGCGGTTAAAAATGCAAAAACAACAATTGCAACAAAGGACCAGCCTAAAACCGTAACGCCTAATGCAACGGGAGCAATTAATATTGGTAGTAAAGCGCCTAATTTCTCTGGGTTTACCCCAGAAGGAAACCCAATGGCTCTTACTGACATAAAGGCTAAAGTAACCGTTATCGATTTTTGGGCGTCCTGGTGCAGACCGTGTCGTGTGGAAAACCCAAACGTAGTAAAAATGTACAATAAGTATAATAGTAAAGGCCTAGAAATTATTGGCGTTTCACTAGATAAAGCATCGCAAAAAGACCGTTGGATTAAAGCGATTGAAGATGATAAATTAACGTGGCCACAGGTGTCTAATTTAGAAGGTTGGAAAGAACCTATCGCTGTTCAATACGGTGTGCGTTCTATTCCTGCTACCGTTATATTAGACGAAAACGGAATAGTAGTAGCAAAAAATTTAAGAGGTCAGCAATTAGAAGATAAAGTTGCCGAGTTATTACAATAAGAAAGTGATTAGAATAACACCTTCAATGCCTAAAAAAAGCCTGCAATTTGTAGGCTTTTTTTTATATCTACAACTTGCCAGTTTTTTTCATAGCAAACAAAATAACGATCGGTAAGGCCAATAGTAATGTTACCGCCAAGTTTACTGTAAGCAACCAACTTGCTAAAAACAAGGTGAACACATAACCACCAATAGCACCACCAAAGTGAGCATCGTGACCTATATTATCTGTGTTCCTTTTCATTGCGTAAATAGTATACAACATATAACCAATTCCTAATAGATACCCTTTTATCCCTAAATCGAAATCACCTATTCGAGACGGTAAAAAGATAAAATAATATTTTAATTCTGGTCCTAAAACAATCGCCGAGTATAGAACCCCGGTTACTGCCCCACTAGCGCCAACTGCTGTGTAATTATAATCGTTTTTATTAAAATAAAGAGACAATAGACTTCCTGCTATTAAACTCCCAAAATACACTACTAAAAACCCCAATTGCCCTACACCATCAATCACTTGATTGGCAAATAGAAATAACCCGAACATATTCATAAATAAATGGGTCGGGGTCGTATGCAGAAACCCAGAACTTAGCATTCTATATTTCTCTCCGCGCTGTATAGCGCCAACATTAAACTTGTACTTTTCGAAAAAAGCATAATCATTAAATCCTTTATATGAAAAAAGCGCATTTACTACGATTAAAATAATAGTAATGCTATTTAAATTGCCCATCGACTTCTTTAAGTTTGTTTCAAATATAACATATATTTGCTTTTGTAAAATTAAAACTAATTAATGCAATTTATAGCCTACATTATAATTTATCCATTACTATGGTTAATTTCCAGTCTCCCTTTTAAGTTACTCTACGCATTTTCAGATGTATTGTACTTTTTTGTCTATAAAATTTTTGGCTACCGAACAGCTGTGGTTAAAGAAAATTTAAATTTGGTGTTTCCTGAAAAATCAGATGCTGAGATCAAAGTTATTATGCGTAAATTCTATCATCATTTATGTGATATGATAGTTGAAGCCGTGAAATCATTGACCATTTCTAAAAAAGAGATGCAAAAACGATTCACCTTCACTAATATTGAAGAATTAAGACAACACGAAGAAAACAACCGAAGTGTCATTTTAATGTGCGCTCATTACGGTAGCTGGGAATGGATTTTTGTATTACAAACCTATGTAGAATCTAAAGGCTATGCAGTTTATAAACGTTTAGGAAATCCGTATTTTGATAAATTAGTAAAACGGATTCGTGCCAAGTTTAATTCGTACTTAATCACCACTAAAGAAACCGCTGTAGCTCTTCTTACCGCTAAGAGAAATAACGAATTAACAATAAACGGCTTTGTGTCCGATCAATCTCCAAAACCCTACAAAGCGCACCATTGGCAAAATTTTATGGGTATTAAAGTTCCCGTTCATACAGGTGCCGAATTTTTAGCGAAACGCTTTGATATGTCTGTTGTGTTTTTTGGCGTAAAGCGTGTTAAAAGAGGCT
>JAGPVI010000005.1 GCA_018067115.1 Bizionia sp.
ATAATTTTTATTTCATCTTCTAAAGACGGGTATCCCACTTTAATTTTAAACAAAAAACGGTCTAATTGTGCCTCTGGAAGCGCGTAAGTTCCTTCTTGCTCGATAGGGTTTTGAGTTGCCAATACCATAAACGGTTCTTCAAAAAGATATGTAGTACCATCAACAGTTGCTTGGCGCTCTTCCATAGTTTCAAACAAAGCGGCTTGCGTTTTTGCTGGTGCACGGTTTATTTCGTCTATTAAAACAATATTCGAAAAAATAGGACCTTTTTTAAATTCGAATGCTGATGTTTTCATATTTAAAATGGAAGTTCCTAAAACGTCACTAGGCATTAAATCTGGTGTAAATTGAATTCTACTAAAATCGGTTTTTAAAACTTTTGCAAATAGTTTAGCGGTTACCGTTTTAGCAATACCAGGAACACCTTCAATTAACACATGGCCATTGGCAAGTAGTGCTACTATTAATAATTCTACAAAATCATCTTGTCCGACAATAACTTTTCTTAATTCGTTTTTTATATCGTCTACCGCACTTTTTAGTGTCTCTAATTGTATTCTATTATTAAACTCTAAGTCTTGATTTTCCATTCGTTGTTGGATTTAAATAATTCTATTGAAGTGTTTAACTTCTGTAACAATTCAATCGTTGTTTTTTCTTGATTTGCAATCGTTTCAATAAGCTCAAAAAGCGCTTGCGTATCTGGAATAGTATTATTACTCCTTGCTGCCAAATTAGTAATAAACGTATCGTTTACGGCATTTGTATCTAAATATAAATGGCTGCGAATGTACTCTAAAAAGTGCTGAATCTTATGTGTCGCAATCTCGTGGTTTTTGCCATTTTCGTAATACATATTGGCAATGGTTCTTGTAAAATCTACAGTTTGATTTCGTAGAGGCTCCACAACGGGAATAGCACGCTGTTTGCGTTTACCTTCGAAAATAACGTAAAATAACACACCAATAAGACTAATGTAGTAAGCCCATTTTAAATGGTCATTATTAAGAAACACATGCATTGGCGACGTATTTACTTTTTTACCAGATTTATAATAGTTGTCGTAATACACCGGTTTAGACGTGTCTAAATAAGAGATAATACCCGCAGTAAAATCTTGGTTAGGGCTATTTAAAATGAAATAATTTGTAAAAGCCTGCGGAAATAAACTCAGTATAATTGTACCGTCTCCAAAAGATTGTTTAATGGTGTTAGGGTAATGTAAGTTGTCTTTTGAAGACGTAGTATTCGCATTGTTTATAGAGGAAATTACTTGTGTTTGTAAGCTATCGACTTTACTAAAATAATGTATAAAATGAGCTTTGTCAAAAATAAAATTATCGGTGTTTTTGTACAGTTTTTTATTGTTGAGGTATAACTGAAACGTATTCTCGATATTTTTAAAATTACTAATAATGTTTTGATCTAAGCCTAAAGTATCTAAAACTTGCTCTCCCAATTGCGATGAGGCAACCACTAAGGTGTTTCCTTTTGCTGTCCAATTTAAGAGACTGTTTAATTCCGCTTCATCAAAATTTATTATGTCGTTAGCAAAGAAATACGTACCATGAAAATCTTCATTTCTAAGGTATTCGTAAGGCGGGATATCGACATCTTTAAGCTGCCCTTTGTCAAGAATACGCTCTAATTGCTCGTGAAACACATAACTGCCAAACGGTATTTTATGATGCTTTGTATACGAAGGAAACCAATTAATTTCCTTCGGTTTAGAGTACTCTGCAACCACCAGTAAAATAATAACTAGCACAGTTAGCCCAACGTATATTTTGCCTTTTTTATCCAATATGCTGAGCTGTTAGTTTACTTAATTGGTTGAAAGGTAGTTTTAGATTTTCGAATTTTGAAGCATCAACAGTAAACGAACCATACCATACATAATCGTAAATTTTGGTAACGTGTTTAAAGTTTAATTGTAGTGCTTCATTTTCTATTTCATCGATATAATCTGCATTGGTTTTATCTTGCTCCCATGTGATAATTTTATGTTGAGAGAGTTCTTTAAGTGCTAATAGATAATAATAGCGAATCGCCAAGCGGTAATTATTTTGAGTAATAGCTTCGTTTATAAGCGCATTAATATCTTCATTTTTAATAATGTGCTCTTCATCTGTAAACGCAAATTCGGGCGCTTTTTGTTTGCCTTGAATAATTGATTTAGCATTCACCTTTAAGAAAAACTTTATTAAAAGAAACACAAGAGCTGCCAGTATAATATACGGAACAACATTAAATATAAACTTTACAATTCCTGAGGCTGCTGTATTGCCAAAAAGGGCTTCCATAATCTGAAAAAGAGCGTTCCTTAGCCAGCGTTTTAATTTAACAAACCAATTATTGGGAGCTTCAATTTCTGTATAATCGAAATGTTTATCTGCTTTATAGTCTTTAAGATCTGTTTCTGAAATCTCTTGTTTTTGGAAATAGGGCGTTTCTTTTGCGTAGACAGGTATATCTTGACTAGCAAAAAGGGCACAGCTAAAAAACAGAAATAGAAAAAGAAACTTAAAATGGGGCATAGATTATTCCGTTTTACCTAACGAATCTATACGATCGAAAGTACCTGAGAAGTTTTTCTTTTCATTAATATTGAAGTAAATAAATACTATCGAAATAATAGAGATAAAGTTTAAAAAGTATTTAAGTGCATACGATAATAGATTTAATATAATATATACTGGATCTTGAAACATTGCCGATTGTGCAGTAGGATCGATCTCACCAGAGAAAACGCCCATTTTTATTAAATTGTAAATCATTGCTGGAACACTAAAAATAGAACCAATAACACCAACGATTATCCCTACAACTAGAATCGTTAAAAAAGAAATCCACCATTCGTTTTTTATAAAACTGAAACTGTTACTAAAGGCATCTGATACGCTTTGATTTTTAAAAACCATTAAAGAAAATGATAGACTTAAGGGCACTAGTAAATAGATGCCTGGAAGTACACAAAGCGCAAACCCTATACCGACAGTTAAGCCGACCAAAATACCTAAGCCTACAAAGTTCCAAAAACTGTTTTTAACATTGTCTTTAACTTCATCTGTATTTATAATACCGCCATTTTCTACATAAGATTTAATATAGTATAAAGCCGTAGAATGCGCTAAAACATAAGCGATAATACCCGTTACTATTAAGACTAATACAGTAGAGAATAGTACAATTAGGGTCTGTGTTTCTCCTTTAAAGAGGGTGTCGTTAGTTATTAAATTGGTTAAATCTCCTACCGAATAAAAATAGAATGCTAATGCTGCAAACATGACTAATAAGTAGGGCAAAACCACTTGAAGGATTAATCCGAAAAAATGTTTAAACTCATTTCTTATAAAATTAAAAGTGTCGGTTATAATTTGTCCTAAATCACGTTGTGCTTTAAATTCAATGTATGGTTTCATATTAAATTGGGGTTTGGTTAGTTTATTTTTAGAGCTTCTTTTTTATGTAATTGAATAGGGTAAATAACGTAGTAAAAAATTATAAGACCTAATGATGCAGTAATTATTAATATCGCGAGCCAATCTGGCATTTCGGTGTGTCGTGTAACAAAACCTTCTAAAAAACCAGCGATTATAAAAAAGGGAATTGTACTCATTAATATTTTTAGTCCGTTTTTAATTCCGCGCTTAAACGACTCCAATCGCGTATATGTTCCTGGAAACAGCATACCATTACCAACGACTAGGCCAGAGCATCCAGCGATAATAATTACCGATATTTCTATGGTACCGTGAATCCATATGGTTCGTGCAGACTCCCAAAGTAAACCTTGTTCGAAAAAAAAGTATTGAAAACTTCCCAGCATGATACCGTTTTGCATCATAATATATAATGATCCAATACCCAATAGAATGCCGTAAGCAAACGCAAAAAGGGCAACTTTAATATTGTTTAGGGTAATACCTAAAAACATATTAAATTCGCCTTGTTCTTTATAAACACCCATGGGGTCGCCTTTTGCAATATTGTCTAAGGTCATATTTACATAGCCATCTCCTAGAAAAGCACGAACAAAATCACCTTCGTTGGCAGCCGAAAAAGCACCAACAATAACAAATAAAGAAAAAACTAAAAAAGCAATAAGAAGTTCGCGGTGGTGTTGCTTAAAAATTAAAGGGCATTCTTTAGTGAAAAAAGTAATCAGTCTGTTTTTGGATTCCTTTTTGGTTTTATAAATTTTTTGATGCGCTTTCGATGCCAAATCATTTAAATACAAAGCAGTATTACTATTAGGGTAAAATGTTTTAGCATAACTAAGGTGATCGGTAACTTCTATATACAAGTTAGACAGATCGTCTGGTTGGATAGTAATATTATTTGAAAGAACACTTTCAAATGTTAACCATTTATCCTTATTTTGCTTTACGAAAGCTGCTTCGCGCATTAATTGAAGTATTAGCTATCAAAGAAAAGGAAATATGAAGGAATTTCAAATAGAAACTGCTCAAAATGTAGCTATTCATCAAAATGCGGCACCGTTGTTGGACCGTATGGTCGGTTATATTATAGACAGTTGTGTTATCTTTTTTTATGGCTTTGCCGCAATAATGCTTTTAATGGCCTTAGACCTCGATTTTAGAGATGCATGGGCGATTTATTTACTAATCTCTTTGCCTGCTTTTTTATATTATGTGCTACTTGAAACGTTTTGGGACGGTCTTACCGTTGGTAAGTTTGTAGCAAAAACAAGAGTGGTAAAATTGGATGGCTCTAAAGCAGGGTTTGCAAATTATTTTGTAAGATGGATTTTAAGAATTGTAGATGTTGTTTTAACCAGTGGTGCTTTGGCGGTCGTTACTATTTTAATAAAAGGTAACGGACAACGATTAGGTGATATAGCAGCCGGTACAACCGTGGTTTCCGAAAAACGAAAAATAAGTATTGACGATACTATTTTAAAAGATATAGCGCCCAATTATATAGCGAAATACCCACAAGTAACTTTGTTTTCAGATTCTGAAATGCAAACTATTAAAAACCTATATGATCAAGCAATTAAAGAAAGGCAACATAACGTTATTAATAAACTGTACGATAGGATTGTTACGGTGATGCAAATTGAGCCTAACGAAAAACCAATAGATTTTATAAACACAGTAATTAAAGATTATAATTACTACACTCAAAACATGTAATGTTCTACTTTATTGATATTTTAGGTACAATAGCTTTTTCAATTTCTGGAGTTTTAGTTGCTCTAAACAAAAAAATGGATCCTTTCGGGATTTTTATTATAGCCTTTGTTACTGCAGTTGGTGGTGGTACTTTACGTGATATTCTTTTAAATGAAACCCCAGTAATCTGGATGAAAGATATGACGTTTATTTATGTTGTAGCCATTACAGCAAGTATCACAATTATTATAAGACGTAAAATTGATTACTTACGTACCTCACTTTTTCTTTTCGATACAATTGGTATTGGTTTGTATACCGTTGTTGGTGTAGAAAAAGGAATCAATGCTGGATTACACCCAATTATTTGTATTGCATTAGGAACTATGTCTGCTTGTTTTGGAGGTGTTATTAGAGATATACTGTGTAATGAAATTCCTATTATATTCAGGAAAGAGATTTATGCCACGGCTTGTATACTAGGCGGAATGGCTTACTTTTTATTAGCAGGATTTCGACTTAATGGAGATTTTGTTTTTATAATTGCTGGTTGTGTTGTTATTTTAGTGCGTCTTTTAGCAGTGAAATTCAAAATCAGTTTACCAAATATATACGGAGAGAAAAATAGATAAATATTAGCTTTCTTCGAAAGGTATAGCGGTAGTTTCAAGTTTGTTGGTGCATAATTGAAAGAACCATTAAATTAAAATAGAACTACAACTAGCATAAAAAAAGACTCGCACTATTAAGGATAGTACGAGTCTTTTTTGCTTATATATTTTAGTGTTAATCTTCTTTAGGAACAGGGAAACCACGATCTCTCATGAGTGCTTCAATTTTAGCATCTCTCCCTCTAAATTTTCTATACGCTTCAGCAGGGTCCATTGCATTTCTAGGTGCAAATAAATACTTCACTAATTTATCAGAAAGTGCTTTATCGTAAAAACCACCTGGTGCATTTTTAAACGCTTCGGCAGCATCACTTGTTAAAACATCAGCCCACATATACCCATAATATGCAGTAGCATAGCCTTCACCAGAGAACACGTGTCCAAAATGAGGTGTTCTGTGACGCATTGGTAATTGTTTAGGCATATTTAATTCGGCTAGTGTTTGGCGCTCAAAGCTATCTACATCAATAGTATCTGGGTCTGCTAAATGCAATTTCATATCCATTAATGCCGATGCTAAATATTCGGTTGTTCCAAACCCTTGATTAAAGGTAGACGCTTTTTTAATCTTCTCAACTAATTCGGCAGGAATAGGCTCTCCCGTTTCATTGTGAACTAAAAAGGTGTTTATCACTTCGTCTGTAGATAACCAACGTTCTAATAATTGCGATTGGAATTCTGTATAATCTCTAACGCCTCCATTTAAAGTAGGGTAGGCTACGGTAGAAGAGAAAAAGTGTAATGCGTGACCAAACTCGTGGAAAAAGGTTTCCGCATCATCCCAAGAAACAAGAACAGCTTCTCCAGGAGCTGGCTTTACAAAATTAGAGTTGTTAGAGGCTAAAACGGTTTCTTGTCCGTCGAAAGTAGTATGGCTTCTGTAGGTTGTCGCCCAAGCACCAGAACGTTTTCCTTGTCTTGCAAACGGATCTAAATACCAAAGACCAATATGTTTTCCTGTAGCTTTATCGGTAACCTCCCAAACATTTACATCTTTATGGAAAACAGGAACTGTGCCTTCTTCAACCAGCTTAAAATTGTAGTTAAATAAACGGCCAGCAACATAAAACAACGCTTCGGTAAGTTTATCTAATTGTAAATATTGTTTTACTTCGTCACTATCTAAATTGTATTTTTCTTGACGTACTTTTTCAGCATAATAACGGTAGTCCCAAGGCTCTATAATTACAGCATCATTATTTTTCTTTGCAATAGCTTGCATATCGATAACTTCTTCGGTAACACGCGCAATCGCCGATGGCCAAACAGCCATCATTAATTCCATAGCATTTTCTGGGCTTTTAGCCATACGATCTTGTAAGCGCCATTGTGTATAATTGTCGTATCCTAGTAATTCCACACGCTCTCTACGTAATTTTAATATTTGAGCAATCATTGCATTATTATCGTAAG
>JAGPVI010000029.1 GCA_018067115.1 Bizionia sp.
TCAACCGCAAACTCTGGATATGCCGTAGTAATAATTACCTCGGGCTTTTGTTGCATCATTTTTAATAAAGCCAAACCAGATAGTTTAGGCATATTGATATCCAAAAACCACAAATCTACATGTTGCTCTTGAGCAATAGCCATAAACTCGAATGCATTTTTACATGATGCAACCAGTTCTAAATTTGGAATTTCTTCAATATAATTTTCTAAAATTTGTCGGGCAATTGGCTCGTCATCTGCTATAAGGCATCGAAATTGTTTCATTATAAATTAATGGTTAGTTCAACTATATAGTTTTCGTTATCAATTTTTATTTGTAATCGATGCGTTTCAGGGTACAACAAATCCAATCGCTTTTTCACATTCTTCAACCCAATTCCTCCTTTTTCAGTCTTAAAATTTTGATCTACTATCTCTTTTTTATCTCTGGTATTCACACACTTGAAGACTAATTTTTCTTGATCTAAAATCAGGTCAATATAAACACCACATTTTTTATATTGTTTTACACCAAGATGCTTAAATGCATTCTCAACGAATACTATAAGTAACATAGGGGCAATCATTTTTGAAGAGAGGATTTCGCTTTTATTGAAATTAATTTCAACTGAATTTTCTAATCGTATTCGCTCTAATGCAATATAATTCTCTATGTATTGAATTTCTTTTTCTAATGAAACAAATTCGGACTTTGTTTCGTATAAACTATATCTCAATAGATCAGAAAGCTTTAGCATTAAATTAGGGAGGTTATCAGACTTAATAACTGACAATCCATATAAATTATTCAATGTATTGAATAAGAAATGTGGATTTAGTTGGTCTTTCAATAATTTTAATTCGGCTTCTCTCTCTTGATTTCGGCGTTTAAAGCTATCTCGCGAAATTTTAATGGCAGAGCCAAATGTCAGCGTCAGAATCATAATCCCGAAAAGGTTGTAAAATGATTTCCATTCAAAACTTTGTCCTAAAGATATCTTTAGAAAGAAAACACAAATACTTGTAAAGATTAGGGTATTACTCAGAAACAAAAGAAAGAAAGTTAATTTCTTCCTTTTTAGATAGGATAGTATGAAAAGATTATTGACATAAATAGCTGGGGAAATTAATAAAATTACGAAAAAAGCTGCTGAAAAAACATTCTCAGATTCTAACGCGCCTAACAATATAAAAAATAGACAAAGCCATATAAATAGGTTTTGTGCAATTTTATTATCAATTAATGTGACTAGTTTTGACATCTTCTTATAAAAAAATCAAATATAAATTTTTAAAGAGGAAACAACACATTTAAATGATGAAAGCTCTTTATTCTTGTTTCAATGATGCAATTTCAATGGTAACTTAACTTTTACCGCTTTATCATAACATACCATCCCTTCATCATTCTTAATTTTAAAATGTAATTAATCAAGCTAGTTTTGACATCAAATTAAAATAATAATCACAATGAAATTTTTTAAACAATTTTTAGTAGTAAGCTTTTTATGTGTTCAATGTATTGGATATACTCAAAGTAACAAGTTAGATGATATAACGCAAAAATATGACACCTACCTCAATGAATTAAATATAGGTATGGCGGTGTTGATCAAGAAAGGTAATAAAACTGAAGTTTCATCTATCGGAAAATTTAATATTGATGAAAACAGTGTTTTTAATATTGGTAGCGCCACAAAAAAAATGACTGCAATATTATTGCTTCAGGAAGAAGAAAAGGGCAATTTAAAATTAAGCGATAGTATTGGAAAGTATTTATCACCAATTAAAAATATTGATGGTAGCCTTACAATAGAAACCTTATTACGACATAGAAGTGGTCTGGGAGAATTGGTAGGAGGTCAATTAAAACCTACTTTTTTTTCCAAACATGATAGCATTTATGCTACAAATTTTCTAGACAAAATTCCACCGGAAAACCCTGATAAGAAAGGAAAATATAACTATTGTAATACAAACTATATCCTATTAGGACATTTATTAGAAAAAATAAATGATAAAAGCTATTTCGATTTGTTAAACGAGCGTATTTTTAAAACATGTAATATGGAAAACTCCTATCCTTATGTTACGAAACAAATTCCAAATTTAGTGCACCCTACGCAACATGCTAAAGATGTGTTTGATGATCTAGATTACAGATTTTTTACACGCTATGTGTATGCTGCAGGTAGTATCGCTTCAACCCTGAATGATATGATGCTATTTTACGATCATTTATTTACTAAAAACACTTTAATATCAAAGGCGTCTCTTAACAAGCTAATTAAATTTGATGATGCAGATTATGGTTTGGGAATGATGAAGAGTACCATTAATGATGTTACGTATTATGGACATGGAGGAAACAATGTTGGTTATGCTTATCGAGAATATTTCAATCCAAAAACCAACGATATAGTCATGTTTGTTTCTAATACCATGCAAATGCCCTTTCATCAAATAGTAAAAGATGAAGTGATGAATTATAGCATTGGAAAAACAATCCCTATCCGTATTGATAAAAAGGTAACTAAGACATTCGAAGCTTATAAGGGAACTTATTTTTTTAAGGAAATGAATACCAATGTTCAATTAGTTGAAGATAACAAGCAACTTTATATGGTTCTCAATGGAACAAAGTTATTAATGATAAGTTATGAAAAAGGAATTCTAAATGCAGATAAATATGGTATTTCTCTTAAGACTAATCCGAAAAATGAAAATGAATTAATCTTTCGTCAACAGGGAATGGAAGCAACCATAAAACGTATTTAACTATAACGTTGTAATCGATTTAAAGGTATATTCAAAAAAGCCAGCCACTAACAGCGTGTATCATTAATTGCTTGGTCATCGCTCATCTGGAAAATCCTGACGGATTTCCCTCTAGTTTGTTTTCTTTTACTAACTTAGTTCTTGCCAACGCAACAAACCATATACAGAACCGCTAGCTGTAACCAAGAAAAAATGAAATTCATATTTAGAAATATCACATTATTCCTTTTAGTTTCATTAGTTATTTCTTGTAACGGACAAGTAAAAAAAGAAAAACTATCATACAAGGTTGAAAAAGTTTCGGAAGCAAACAAAGTTCCTGTTCCCGTAAATGGATTTTCCAATGGTTTTATAGACAAAGACGGAACGCTTTGGTTTACTAGTAATGGAGGTGGTGCATATCATTACAACGGTAAAACATTTAAGCATTATACCGAGAAAAATGGATTGAGCTCTAATCGTGTCTTTTCAATAGTTTCAGACCAGAAGAAAAACTTGTGGTTTGGTACTCAAAACGGTTTGACTAAATACGATAGAAAACAATTTTCACATATTCCTCTACCCTACCGAGACACCTTAAATGGCTGGTATCCAGTATTAAGCCCAAATGCTGCTCACTCACTAGCCACAGATAAAAATGACAATTTATGGATTGGAACAGCGGGAGGTGGAGCTTATAAATATGATGGGGAGAATTTCACCCCTTACTTAGTTGAAATAGGCAGAAAACAGAAAGATAGCCTATATCACAATTGGATACCATTTATTAGAAAAGACAATAAGAATAATATGTGGTTTGCTTCAATGACCGGAGGGGGAGTTAGCCGATATGATGGTAAAGAATTTTCACATTTCTTGATAAAAGATGGCTTAAGCAACAACTTCGCAAGAACGATTTATTGTGACAATGTGGGCAATATATGGATTGGCTTTAATGGGAATAGAAATAGTGGGTTGACTGTTTATGATGGAAACACTTTTAAATCCTATTCTCTTGATGATGGTCTTTGTAATCAGCGAGTCCGTGCAATTTACGAAGACAAAAATGGGAACCTTTGGTTAGGTGCAGACCTGGCAAATTTATGCGTTTTTGATGGCAAAATATTTTCTGAATTTAACTACAATAAACAGACCTTTTCTGATGTGCTTTTTATTTTAGGAGATTTAGAAGATAACATTTGGTTTGGTGGAAAAAACGGGATATGGAAATTTGACGGAAAGATGTTAACTGAAATAACAACAAACGAATAAAAAAGGCTACAGCTAACAATGTATATAAAATCATAGCACCCTGCGGGATGCTCCGCTTCATAAACTAAACGTTGTAACACATTAGAGCAAAACATAATATTATGACTGAAAATCGAAATAATTCAATAGAGATCAACAAAGAAGAGTTTCGAAAAATCGGACATCAATTAATAGATGATATTTCTGACTTCCTTTCTAACATTGATAAAAAACCTGTTACTGTAAAAGAAAGTCCAAGTCAATTACAAAGTATATTGGGAGTCACTTCCTTGCCAGAAATGGGAATACCCGCAACCGAATTGATTTCTAGAGCAACGGACTTATTACTTAACCATTCATTACTTAATGGGCACCCTAAATTTTTAGGCTATATTACGTCATCTGCTGCCCCAATTGGAGCCTTAGCCGATTTATTAGCAGCATCTGTAAATCCAAATGTTGGCGCGCATATTTTAAGTCCAATGGCTACTGAAATTGAGAAACAAACTATTCAATGGCTAGCAGAGTTCATTGGTGTTTCACCTAACTACGGAGGAATTTTAGTCAGCGGAGGAAATATGGCAAATTTTACAGCATTTTTAGCAGCTAGAACAGCTAAAGCACCAAAAAGCATAAAAGAAGATGGACTTTCAAACATATCCCAAAAGTTAACTATTTATTGTTCAAAAACCACACATACTTGGATTGACAAAGCAGCTATATTATTTGGTTTAGGCACAAAATCTATTCGCTGGATTCAAACTGATTCTTCAAATAAAATGAACAATAAAGTACTAGAAGAAACAATTAAAGAAGATATAAAAAATGGTTTTAAGCCAATAATGGTTATAGGCACTGCTGGTGATGTTAGTACTGGAGTGGTTGATAATTTAAAAGGCATATCAACTATTTGTAAAGATTATGATTTATGGTTTCACATCGATGGCGCTTATGGTGTTCCAGCTACGGTTATTCCAAAATACAAAACCCTGTTTGATGGTCTTTCGGAAGCTGATTCTATTGCTCTCGACCCTCATAAATGGTTATATAGTCCACTTGAAGCCGGTTGTACTTTGGTTAAAAATCCTCAACACTTAATAGATACCTATAGCTCACATCCAGAATATTATAATTTTAGCAAAGATGAAAACGAAATTGCTCAAAATTTTTATGAATATGGACTTCAAAACTCACGTGGCTTTAGAGCTTTAAAGGTTTGGTTATCATTACAACAAATAGGTAAAAGTGGTTATGAAAAACTAATTGGTGAAGACATTGAACTTTCAGAACTGTTATTTGATTTAGCTAAAAAAAATCCTGAATTAGAGGCAGTTTCTCAAAATTTAAGTATTACTACTTTTAGATATATTCCATTCAATTGCAAAGAAAGTAACGATTATCTAAATAAACTAAATGAAGAATTATTGAATGAATTACAAACTGGTGGAGAGTTATTTTTATCAAATGCTATTGTAAATGAAATGTATTGTTTAAGAGCTTGTGTTG
>JAGPVI010000049.1 GCA_018067115.1 Bizionia sp.
CTTGATTGTTTTCAGCTTCTAACCATTCCTCTTTATTGGCATGGTAATTAGTAATCACCACTTTTAACGGATTTAAAACAGCCATAACACGTGGTGCACTTTTGTTTAAATCTTCGCGAATACAAAATTCCAAAAGCGAAACATCGATAATATTTTCACGCTTAGCAACACCCACGGTTTCCACAAATTTTCTAATAGAAGTTGGTGTGTAGCCGCGGCGACGCAAACCAGAAATTGTTGGCATACGCGGATCGTCCCATCCAGAAACCACGCCTTCTTCTACTAATTTTAGAAGTTTACGCTTACTCATAATGGTATAACTCAAGTTTAAACGTGCAAATTCGCGTTGTTTAGGTCGTAGTTTGTTGGTATCGACCACTTGGTCCAAAAACCAATCGTAAAGCTCTCTGTGTGGCTTAAATTCCAGCGAACATAACGAGTGAGATATTTGTTCTATATAATCACTTTCACCATGTGTCCAGTCGTACATTGGGTAAATGCACCAATCGTTTGCTGTGCGGTGGTGGTGTTTTTTAAGTATACGATAAATTAAAGGATCACGCATTAACATATTAGGGTGTTGCATGTCTATTTTAGCACGTAAAATATGAGAGCCTTCGTCGAATTCCCCAGATTTCATTCTTTCGAATAAGTCTAAGTTTTCTGCAACAGTTCTATTGCGGTACGGTCCATCGACACCAGGTTGTGTTGGCGTACCTTTTTGCGTAGCCATAGCTTCACTAGATTGCGAATCTACATACGCTTTACCTTGCTTAATAAGTACAATTGCCCAGTCGTAAAGTTGCTGAAAATAGTCTGAAGAATAACACTCTTCTGCCCATTTATAACCTAACCAAGACACATCCTCTTTAATAGCATCCACATATTCCTGCTCCTCTTTTGCAGGATTTGTATCGTCAAAACGCAAGTTTACTGGCGCGTTATATTTTTCTCCTAATCCAAAACTAATACCAATAGCTTTGGTATGCCCAATGTGTAAATATCCATTAGGTTCTGGTGGAAAACGGAACCTTAAAGCGTTGGTCTCTAATCCGTCTTTTAAATCTTCTTCAATAATATGCTCAATAAAATTAAGCGGTTTTTTTTCTTCAGACATATATTTCGTTTGAAAATGAAAGCTTTTGTATGTACTCTAATAGTGTTCTTAAAGTAGGACAAAATTAAGGAAATTCGCGTGACTTTTATTCATTAACTTTCTAATAGTTGAAAGCATACAGAAAATATCAATTCATAGAATACTGTAAACGCTGTTTTAGAGAAGAGATTTTATAATTTTCAAGCCTTTTTATGACGACTGAAACCTTAGTGCATAAATTATAGATTAAACTGCTTCTATTTTACTATTTTCGCTAAAAATATATATTTTGGGAATAATTAAAGTTGAAAATATTCGTGTGTATGCTAACCACGGATGCCTTAAAGAGGAAACAAAAATTGGTAGCGATTACCGTGTAGATTTGAAAGTTAAAGCCGATTTACAAAAAAGTGCGCAGACCGATGCTTTAGCAGACACTGTAGATTATGTACTTTTAAACAAAATTGTTGTTGAAGAAATGGCAATACCAAGTGCACTTTTAGAGACTGTTGCAAAACGTATATTAGATCGTATTTTCGCTGAAGCTAAATTAGTTACTGTTGCAACTGTTGCTGTAGGTAAAGTAAATCCTCCTATTGGTGGCGATGTGGAAATAGTGACTATAGAAATTTCTGAAAAAAGAAAAGCGTAAAGTAAATAGTAAAGCATAAGATTTTTTTTTACATTTGCGGTCACAAAAGGTGTCGTGGCCGAGTGGCTAGGCAGTGGTCTGCAACACCATCTACAGCGGTTCGAATCCGCTCGACACCTCAAAAAGAGTTACTTATCTATTAAGTAGCTCTTTTTTTATGCTTTTAATTTTATAAAATTACGAGTTTGGAAGATTAATAATGACCTAAACTATTGAGTCCGTATTAGAATAAATTAACAAAAGTTATACTCTTTAATTTATCTATATATGAGGTATTATAATAGTCCCTTTTACAATCGCAAAAGAGAAATTTTATAGGTATTAATAGCTATTACTATTTTAGTGTAGATTACCTTCTATGCTCAATACCTTGTATAATATCTTTTGGATCAAATTGATCTTTTGGAAGAAACCCTTTGGTAATTAAAATAATACCGCAAACCACTAAAATAAGTCCGAGGAGCTTTTTAATTTTCACTATTATTTCTGGGGTTAATTTACTTTTTAATTGTTTGGCTAATAAAATTTTAAAGATATCGGTTACAAAATAAGCACCTACCATTGTACCAAAAAAGGTTAAAAACCTATTAACATCGTTATCTAAATTAGGACTTACAACGATAATAACACCGAGCCAAAATACGAGAACACCAATATTTATAAAGTTTAAAAAGAATCCTTTTAAAAATAATTTATAATAATTGGTACGTTTTATAACGATTTCCTGCTTCGACTCTGTTGTGTTTTTCGCCTTTTTAAAGAAGATAATAAGTCCGTAGACTGCTAATATAGTCCCTCCAAAAACATACAAACCTGGTTGATTACTTAAATTTTCAAGTAACTGAAAACTAGAAAAATAGGCTAAAGCAATGAATAAAATATCGGCAATAATAACACCTAGATCGAATGCTATAGCTGCTCTAAAACCTTTTATAACACTGGTTTCAAGGAGTACAAAAAAAACAGGACCAATCATAAAACTTAAAAAAAAGCCTAATGGAATTGCTGCCTGGATATCTTCAATCATAGTGTTTAAAAGGGTTTAATACAAAGTAAAGAAATTATTAATAGAAAGTTTCTTATCCTATTAAAAAAGCTTCAGTTTTATTTAACTGAAGCTTTTAAATGATGTACTAAAATACGATAATAATTTGAAAAGGATACTTAATCAGTAATTACTACTCTTTCCTAACTGTTATAGACCCTCCAAAGGTTGTTTTTTGTATGACTTGTGCAGGTTTTCCGTAGATATAAACATCTCCACCAGCCGTCACTTTAGCATCTACTAATTGAGAGGCATTAACATCGGCCTCTCCACCGGCACGCACCGTAACCGTTGTATTTTTGGTTTTAAATGCTTCACCTTCGTAAACGCCTCCAGTATTTAAAGAGACCGTTTGGGAATCTGCTTTTCCGCTAGTCTTAATTCTACCGCCAGAAACAGCTCTAATTGATACTTCCTTTACATCTAGACCTATTTTTAATTTGGCGCCCTCTTGAGCTCTTAATTCTATCTTATCTTGAACTATTAGCTCGTTCCCCACAATATAAGCGCCTTCATTACCATCTATACTTTTTAATTGCGTGTAATGCACCGCAACAAATGTATTGGTGCCTTTAAAATTTTTATCGAAAGCCATTTTAATTTTTAAAGTGCCGCCGGTATTAACAATGTTAACATCTTGAACATCATCGCCAGAAATAATGACTTTATTTTCGGTAGATTTTACTAAACTGATATGAATTAAATCGTACACTTTTACAGTTGAGAATTCTCCAACATTCAATTCTTTAGATTCTTGTGCATACATCGTTACGCACATAAACAATAGTACTATAGAGGTAATTAGTTTCATATGTAATTGATATTTATTTATAGAGCTCATTATTCTAAAATTGTTACAGTTTAGACCGAAAATTATATAATAGTTACAGATAATAAAATATAGCCTGTATCTGTATCGGTTTCTAAATCTATAGAAACCCCAATTATAGCGTTGGCATCCATCGCTTTAGATTTCATTTTTAATTTTTGGATGGCATCTTCCTTTGCTTCTTCAATACTATCCTCCATAGATTCTAAAAATTTTTCTACGCGATATATAAACGATGTTACTTTAGAATGAACGGCACTAGCCGATACTATTCCTTTGTAATCTATAATTTTATATCCTTCAACCGATGCGGTAGTTGTCACTATTATTAATTATAATTTACTATTTATTTTCCTGTATTCCTATTTATGCGAAAGCAGTCGAGATCTCAATTGAAAAATCAATGGGTTCTCGGCTGCTCTTCACGGTATTATTGTAATGATTTAATGTTTTAAACCACTATTCTGGTGCTTTTCCTATTAATTCAAAATCTAAATGACGTTTTTCTAGGTCGGCTTGTTTTACTTTCACCACGACTTCGTCACCAAGTTGATACATCGTTTTAGATTCGCGGCCAATTAATGCAAACTGATCTTGATCGAATTCATAGTAATCGCCTTTAATATCGCGAGTTCTTACCATTCCTTCACATTTATTAGAAATAATTTCTACATAAATCCCCCAATCGGTAACTCCTGAGATTACCCCCACAAATTCTTCATCTTTATGATCTTGCATAAAGCGAATCTGCATG
>JAGPVI010000081.1 GCA_018067115.1 Bizionia sp.
CTTCTAGAGTAACAACAAAATTCCTATTGGTCTTTTTCCCAAATATCTGTTCTGTAATGTTGGTCGTCTCCCTCTATCATTTGCACGTAACTGGCATAACGAGAAGCGGCTATTTCATCGCGATCTAATGCGTCTTTTACAGCACATTTTGGTTCTTCAATATGCAGACAATTATTAAATTTACAGTCTTGTTTTAAGGCAAAAAACTCAGGAAAATAATCACCGATTTCCTCTTTTTCCATATCTACGATACCGAATCCTTTAATACCTGGCGTATCGATAATTTTAGCACCAAAACTAAGGTCGAACATTTCGGCAAAAGTTGTGGTATGCTGCCCTTGACTATGTTGCGCTGAAATGGCTTTAGTTTTTAAATCTAAATTAGGTTCTATAGCATTTACTAAAGTCGATTTACCAACACCGGAATGCCCTGTAAACATACTAACCTTGTCTTTCATTAAACCTTTTACCTGCTCGATATTTTTTCCTGTAATAGCAGAAATACCAATGCATTCGTACCCTATTTTACGATAGATATGCGCTAAGTATTTCACTTCCATAAAAGTATCTTCATCGTAAGTATCTACCTTATTAAACAGAATGACTGTTTTTATAGAATAAGCTTCGGCCGTGACCAAAAAACGATCTATAAAACTGGTAAATGTTGGTGGATTATCGATGGTTACCAACAAAAATACCTGGTCTATATTAGAAGCTATAATATGGGTTTGCTTAGATAAATTCACCGACTTGCGAACAATATAATTGCTACGGTCGTGAATAGTTGAAATAACGCCAGTTTCCTGGTCGCTTTTTGTATCGAGCTCAAAATCTACATAATCGCCAACAGCAATGGGATTAGTACTTTTTATGCCTTGTAACCGAAATTTTCCTTTTATTCGGCATTCGTAAGTAACACCGAGTTCGTTTTTTACGGTGTACCAACTTCCTGTAGATTTATATACGAGTCCTGTCATTATTACAAAGATGAAAATTATTGCGCTGTTTCACAACAAAAGGTTACAGTTAAAAGTCTTTTTTGTTTTAATCCTTAATAACCTGCTCTTGATGGTTAATAGATTCTTGGTGAATGGCTTTAAATAACTTTAAAATAAATTCTTCACTCAACCCTTTTTCTTCGCCTTGAAGCACCATTTTTCCTAAAATCTCATTCCATCGTTTGCTTTGTAAAACGGCAACATTTTTAGATTTTTTAAGCGCACCAATGCCATCAGCTACTTGCATACGTTTGGCTAGTAAATCTATAATTTGATTATCGACCACATCAATCTTTGCACGGAGATTACTAAGCTCGTGGTTAAATTTAGCTTCGGGGTCGCTTTCTTTTCTAATCTTTAAGTCTACCATCATTTGCACCAACGCTTTTGGCGTAATCTGTTGTGCTGCATCACTCCATGCATTATCTGGATCGTAGTGAGTTTCGACCATTAATCCGTCGAAATTTAAATCTAATGCCGTTTGGCAAACATCGAAAACCATATCTCGTTTTCCTGTAATATGCGACGGGTCGTTTATTAAAGGTAAATCTGGAAATTTATTCTGAAATTCGATAGCTATTTGCCACTCTGGAATGTTTCTATATTTAGTTTTCTCGTATGTTGAAAACCCGCGGTGAATAGCACCTAAATTTTTTATCCCTGCATTATATAGTCGTTCAATTCCCCCTAACCACAGTGCCAAATCGGGGTTAACAGGGTTTTTTACCAAAACAATTTTATCTGTTCCTGCTAAAGCATCGGCAAGTTCCTGCATTATAAAAGGGCTCACTGTTGATCGTGCACCAATCCACAGCAAATCGACATCGTGCTCTATTGCTAATTTAACGTGCGCCGCGTTCGCCACTTCTGTACAGGTTTTCATTCCTGTTTCTGCTTTTACTTTCTGCAACCATTTTAATCCTAAAGCACCAACACCCTCAAACATTCCTGGGCGTGTTCGCGGCTTCCAAATTCCAGCTCTAAAATAACTGACATCGGTATCTTTAAGTTCGTGTGCAATTTTTAACACTTGCTCTTCGGTTTCTGCACTACACGGCCCGGCGATAACCAGCGGATGATTTAAGCTTAAATCGTCTAACCATGTTCTCATTTCTCTTGTATTCTTCATATCCTTTTCTTTTGTTTTTAAGCTTTACCGAATGCCGCCTAAAATAGTTTTAATATAATTTGTCTCGTCCATTTCCTTATAAACACCTTCAAAATCATCATTCTCTAAAAGGGCCTTAAAACGTGATAAATTACTTATATATTCTTGTAATGTCTCTATAACATTATCTTTATTCTGTTTAAAAATTGGCGTCCACATTGCTGGAGAACTTTTTGCCAACCGCACTGTACTCTCGAAACCACTGCCTGCCATATCAAAAATATCGCGCTCGTTTTTCTCTTTTTCAATCACTGTTTTCCCTAGCATAAAAGCACTAATATGCGATAAGTGTGACATATAAGCAATGTGCTTGTCGTGCGATTCGGGATGCATATACCGCATACGCATTCCTATAGTCGCAAATAAATTTAAAGCTTTCTCCTGAAGGGTCGCCGCCGTTTTTTCAATTTCGCAAATAATATTTGTTTTTTTCTGAAACAAATTAGCTATAGCTGCTTTAGGGCCTGAAAATTCTGTGCCCGCAATAGGATGCATTGCAAGAAAATTTCTACGTTTAGGATGCAAGGCGACAATTTTACAAATATTCGATTTCGTCGACCCCACATCTACTATTAATCCGAAATCCGAAATACTATCTAAGAGCATCGGTAAAAGAATAACGGCTGTATCTACTGGCGTTGCCAAAATCACCAAATCGGCAGCACGAATATCTTCAATGGCTGCTTTCTCATCAATAATACCAAGTTCTAGGGCTTCATTAATATGTTGCACGTTAGTATCGATGCCGTAAATAGTACAATCTGGACGCTGCTTTTTAATGTCTATCGCTAAGCTACCGCCAATTAAACCGACTCCAATAATATAAGTAGTATTAATCATATGCGGTTTATTGCGGTTTGAATATCTTCTAATGGCGCACAAAGTGACAACCTAATATAGCCATCGCCTTGACTTCCAAAAATAAATCCTGGAGCTATAAAAATATCTTTTTCTATTAATAATGTATTGATAACTGTTTCCGAATCTAATCCTTCTGGTAATTTTGCCCAAACGAAAAGACCCGATGCTTCTTTATTAAAAGTACAGCCTAAGCATTCTGCTAATTCCCAAACGGCTTCCCTTCGCTTTTTATATTCAGCATTTAAAGTTTCGAACCAATCGTTGGAAACTTCTAACGCTTTTATCGCTCCTTTTTGAATACCATAAAACATTCCAGAATCCATATTGCTTTTCATATTTAAAATGGCATTGATATGCGATTCTGAACCTAAAACCATACCTACTCGCCACCCTGCTAAATTAAAAGTCTTACTCAGAGAATTCAATTCCAGACACACCTCCTTGGCGCCATTTACCGATAGTAAACTTAAAGGGGCATCGTTTAATATTAAACTATACGGATTATCGTTAACCAGTAAAATATTATGCTTTTTAGCAAAGGCCACCAATGCATTTAGCTGCTGTTTCGAAGCTTTTGCTCCCGTTGGCATATTGGGATAATTAACCCACATTAATTTCACTTTCGACAAGTCTCTTAACTCAAGTGCGTCTAGATCTGGAAACCAATTATTAGTAGCTTCTAGATTATAAAAAACGGCTTCCGCTTCTACTAATTTAGTGACACTAAAATATGTTGGGTAGCCGGGATTTGGAATTAACACCTCATCCCCTTTATTTAAAAAAGCCATAGAAATATGTAAAATCCCCTCTTTGCTTCCCATTAATGGTAACACTTCGGTTTCTGGGTTAAGCGTTACATTAAAATGGGTAGTATAAAAATCACGTATTCCTTGACGCAATTCTAACAAGCCCTGATAGCTTTGGTATTTATTTGCCGTTCTATCGTACAAGCTATTTATTAATGCAGAAACCACTTCTTTTGGCGGTTCTAAATCGGGACTACCAATACCTAAGTTTATTATTGGTTTTCCGCTAGCTTGCAACGCTCTCACCTCTTTTAATTTAGTCGAGAAGTAGTATTCTTCTAATGTATTTAATCTGTTTGCGACTTCCATTATTTTTTTGCGTTTTTGTAAGTGCCCAATACTTTTATTTGGGTGGTCATTAAGTTTAAAATTGTTATTGCTTTTTCAAAGTCCTCGTAATCGGCAAAGGTTACATCAACAAAAAAGGCATATTTCCAGGGGGTTTCAATTATGGGTAAAGACTGTATTTTGGTTAGGTTTAATTTACAATCACTCAACACATTTAAAACCGTTGCTAAGCTTCCGCGCTTGTGTTCTAACTCGAATTTAATAGATGCTTTATCACTATCCTTAATATGGTTTTCTTCGGAATATCGTTGCACAATAACAAAACGTGTTTCGTTATGCTTTATAGTTTGAATACTTTGGTTTATAATATTTAAATTGAAGATTTCTGCAGCCAAGCGACTAGCAATAGCACCTATTCCTAACCTTTTATTTTCTTGAATTTCTTTTGCCACATCGGCAGTATCTTTAGCTTCCACCAATTTAATATGCGGATATTCTTTAAAAAAAGCGGCACACTGCAATAGTGCCATCGGGTGCGAATGCACTTCTTTAATATCGTAAATATTTTGATTTGGTAGCGCCATTAAATGATGCTGAACATCTATATAATATTCACCTACAACTTGTAGATTACTAGTATCTATTAACGCATAGTTAGGAATTATTGAACCCGCAATAGAATTCTCTATCGCCAATATTGCAATATCTACACGATGCTCTAACAGCTCTGAAACTGTATCTTGAAAAGACTGGCATTCTATAACCGCCATATCATTATCAAAATACTGTTGTGACACAATATGATGAAACGATCCTTTTATTCCCTGTATAGCTACGGTTTTATGCATAATAAATTAAATTTCACTTCGGTTTAAAACAAAAAAAGTCCCGATAAAGATCGAGACTAGTGTATAAATATATGAGGTATCAAAATTACATATAGCGTGTCTCGTTCTTTAAGTTAAAAAAGAAGTAATACCAGCTAAAATATGTGTTTTGTGTTGCTTTCATTTTAAAATCGTGCCATAAACTAGCACCTATTTGTTCGTCAAAAGTATATAATAAAATAGTACTGACCTAATTATTATGAAATCTACATAACCAAAAAGACACCCAACAACCTCTAATCTAATTATTTACACAAATAATAAATTCTTAAATATTTTAATTACCACTTAATATTAGTGTAAAAAACCGAAGAACCGCCCCTTACAATAATCAAAGCTTCAAAGATTTTAAGCGAATTGTCTATTTAAACCTTTTAATGTTTATTTTTGAAGTAAAGAATTTAAGTATGTCTATAAAAGTTGAAAATATCACAAAAATTTACGGCACTCAAAAAGCATTAAATAACGTTTCTTTTACGGTGAATAAACCAGAAATCGTAGGATTTCTAGGACCTAACGGTGCTGGAAAATCAACGATGATGAAAATTTTAACCACTTTTATAAGTCCTACCGAAGGCAATGCAGAAGTAAATGGCCACTCTATTGCATTACACCCAAAAAAAGTACAACAAAGTGTTGGGTATTTACCAGAACATAACCCGTTGTATTTAGAGCAGTATGTTAGAGAATATTTACAGTTTAACGCCGCTATTTATAATGTACCGAAAGCCAGAATTGAGGAGGTTATAACGTTAACGGGATTAACACCAGAATCGCATAAAAAAATCGGAGAACTCTCTAAAGGGTACAGACAACGTGTTGGACTAGCCAATGCACTTTTGCATAATCCAGATGTCTTAATTCTAGACGAACCTACCACTGGGCTAGACCCCAATCAATTGGTGGAAGTTAGAGAGTTAATACGCAATATTGGTAAAGAAAAGACAGTGTTTTTATCGACTCATATTATGCAAGAAGTAGAGGCGATGTGCGACCGTGTTATCATTATTAATAAAGGAGAGATTGTAGCCGACAAAAAGCTTAAAGACATACGAAACGAGCAAGAGCAGGTGGTTATTGTGGAATTTGATTACCGTGTTGAAACGGCATTTTTACAGCGATTACCAAATGTAAAAACCGTGATTAACACCTTCGGATTCATTTATGAAATTAACTTCTCTACCCCTGAAGACATGCGTTTTCAAGTGTTTGATTTCGCCCACGATAACGATTTAAAAATCCTTCAGTTGAACCAGAAAAACGCGAGTTTAGAAACCTTATTCAGAGAACTAACGAGCTAATTTATTATCGAATTATTAATTATTACTCAAAAATAACACGTCCAGTATATTGTTCGTTAACATCTAGTGCTGGCGGTGTGTTTGTAGAAATAACATCTCCTGTACTTACTAAATTAGCAGTAAGTGATTGCTGTGGGTTTACGGTAATATCATTGGTTCCACGATGGTAAATAGTAACATTCTCGGCTATTAAATGTCGGCCTTCAAATCTAGAATCGCCCGCGGCATAATAGATGTCTAAATTGGTCGTTGTACCACTTATAAATGAACTCGATAAACCATTCATTGTAAAAAATAATTCCGAAGCATTAACTTCCAATTCAAAAATTCCATCTGTGTGGTATTCTTCTCTATAATCTTCAGAAACTAATTTTAAGGAATCATAATTTAGAACCCCTTCACTGCGTACTGGCAATCCTGTGCTACTCCTTATTTCTGTTAGATTAGGAGCTGTAACCGTTATTTTTGTTAAGCCATAATCTCGGGTTAAATTGCAAGCATTATTATTTCTTAATAAAAGCCTTTCGTTTTCGACTACAACTTCAATATCACCCATTAAATATTCGCCAGTTTGGACAGTAACCGTATATTCCGGAGCTTCTTTTATAATCATTTCAATTCGTGCAAAAACTGTAATTGCCGAAAAATCTTCAACTGCAAATGATTGTTCTATAATATCTCCTGAATTTTGAAAACAGTCTGGCACATTGTCTCCATTACAACTCACCAAAAATATAAACGATAGTATAACTGCTATTTTCTTCATTGCTTTTATAATCTAATTC
Source organism: Bizionia sp. (assembly GCA_018067115.1). GTDB lineage: Bacteria > Bacteroidota > Bacteroidia > Flavobacteriales > Flavobacteriaceae > Bizionia. The sequence continues at coordinate 7,095 of JAGPVI010000081.1, forward strand.
CTATTCCAAATTCTACACCTTCAGCCTTTGCCCCATGCGATTTTAAAGTAATCGCACCGTACACCTTATCACCGAAATACCGTTTTAAACCTATTCTATTATATACGCGACCTTCAAAATCGTAAGGATAATACACATAATACCCCAATTGTGTAATTACCGATATCTTATTAATAAATAACTCGTGACCCACAAAAACACCTACACGTTTATAATCTTCATTACCAGAAACATTATCCTCTGGAAATGCAATAGAGTAATACGTAATTAATTCTTTAAGAAAGGTAGAAAAGAAGATATCGGTTCCTGCATGAAAAGCCGATTTCCTGTTAATGCGTTTGTCTGCATACGCAGAGACAATATAAAAAGGATACTGCCCCATATTATTAACATCACTCTCGTTAACTCCAGCTCTAAAAGCTATATTATAATGTATTTTTTCAGTGAATTTTTTGCCTTCAGTCGATGCGATATATTCGGGTTGCTTGTCGTAACCAATCATATAATTAGCACCCACTGTAAACACAAAAGAATTGGTAGAATTATTTGGCGCTTTAAAATTAGCATTAGAATAGTGAATAATAGAAATCCCCGCTTGTACCCCTAAACCTTTATATATATTCTGCTTATCGTAATTTAGCATAATATAGGTTGAACTCAATAAATCTGAGCCATACGCACTGTTGCGATAGTTGGTTTCTTTGTCGTAAGGGTTTGTGGCATATGCCAAACCTTGGGCAATTCTAAACTTTAAATTTCGCTTTAAAAAGTAAAAATTGAAATGCGCATAGAGCCCGTAAGCGTCTCCTAAATATTCGTTTTTTAAATCTTGATACGTTAGAGACACCCCGTAATCTGGATAATTATAACGACTTTCCCACGCATTTTGCCCAAACGTTTTCTGGTTATAACTTAATATAAACCCTGTAGGATGATCGGTAATTAAATGAGCAATGTCCGGATTGTGTTCTAAAATAGTACCATAAAACGCATTCACATCTATGGTAAACGGATTTTTAACGTCTTGAGAAAATCCATAAAAACAATGCAGTGTAAAGAAGACACCTATAATATACCTCATTCTATTGTTCAATTAGCCTGTAAAAGTAAGCGAATTCCTAAAATAGTTGAGAAGCAATCGCTTTTATATTATCACTCGTTCCCATAGAATAATAATGAAGCACCGAAATCCTGGCCTCTTTAAGTGCTTTAGACTGCTATTATGCCGAATTTCGGCTTGCATTAATATTTCCAAAAAGCGAACGCATCACTATTTGTTCAAAAATTTTAATTTGTTCTTCATCCCTAACCTCTGCTTTTTCCAATTCTTGAATTTTTTTTAAGGCGTATTGCTGAATGGTTAATAATGGTAAAACTATAGATTCACGAATGCTTATTGACGCTTTTCCTGCAGGCTCTTCTTGCATTAATTCTGAATAATCGGTCAGTTTTAAAATTAATGCTTTCGATATTTTATATTCCTCGTAGATAATCGTCCAAAAAGCGCCATAATCAGGATCTTCTGCCATATATTTAGTCAGGTCGAAAAATGATTTAGACAGCGACATCATACTATTTTCTATAAGCGTTCTAAAGAAGTTAGATGTTTTATACAACTGTTTTACCTTCTCAAATTCTCCGGCATCATCATAACATTTTAAAGCGGTGCCCACTCCAAAAAAACCGGGTACATTCTGTTTTAACTGACTCCAAGACCCCACAAAAGGAATCGCTCTTAAATCCTCAAAAATTAAGCCTTCACTCTTTCCGCGTTTCGATGGCCTGCTTCCAATATTAGTTTTCGCATAATATTTAAGGGTACTCATATGCTCTAAATACGGAATAAATTTAGGGTGATTTTTAAAATTCACATACGCTTCATAACTCAACTTCGATAATTTATCCATAACGGCAACATTGTCTTGCGTCATACTCAAATCGCTATCGTTTAACCTATTGTAAACCCCAGAACTTATTAATTGTTCTAGGTTATATTGCGAGGAATCTAAGGTTCCAAAGTTAGAACTTATTGTTTGTCCTTGAATCGTTAACTGCACTTCTTTATCTTCAATTTTAGGTCCTAAAGAGGCATAAAAATTATGCGTTTTCCCACCTCCTCGTGCTGGTGGCCCTCCGCGACCATCAAAAAATATAACGGTAATATTGTGTGCTCGAGATACGGAAGTTAGGCGTTCTTTAGCTTTATAAATCGCCCAGTTTGCCGTTAAATAACCGCCATCTTTTGTACCGTCGCTAAAGCCCAACATAATGGTTTGCTTATTGTCACGCTGCTCTAAATGCGCACGGTATTCTGGATTTGTATACAATTCTTCCATTACCAAATGTGCGTTTTCTAAATCGGTAATGGTTTCGAAAAGCGGCCCAATATCTACCGATAATTCTTCTTGAAAAGCAACCAATTTTAACATTGCAAATACTTGCATTACATTTAAAGTGGTTTGGTTATTACTAATAATATAACGATTTGCAGCACGCTCCCCATTATTTTCTTGAATCGTTTTTATAACTTCAATGGTGCGCAACGTTTTTAATGTGTCTTCATCTTTTAAGAGCGATAAATCTATTTTACCTTTAACTTTAGATAAAATAGCCACTTGCTCTTTCACTGATAGCGATAAATAATTTTCAGAAAAAATAGCACTCCCACTTTCAATTACTACCGTTACCATTTCTGTAAACACCTTGTCGTGAGCACGGCTGTCCTGACGAATATCTAAACTCGAAAAATGAAACCCAAAGAGGTGAATTTTATTTAACAGACTGGTAATATCGGCCACGTATAAACCTTGGTGCGTCTTTTCTACACTATATTTAATTGCTTGTAATTCTGAAACAAAATAGTCTAATGTAAACGACGATGGTTCATTTAAAATCATACTGTATAATTCTGATTCTAAGTTTTGAACGCGCTCTTCTACACCATCAAAAGTAAGTTTTCGTTTTAGAGCACGAACGTCTTTATGGTAATTTTTAATGATGGTTTCTTTAAGTCTATTCGCTACTTTTAAGGTTATTTCAGGAGTAACAAACGGATTTCCGTCGCGGTCGCCTCCTGGCCAAAACCCTATATTTATAATATCGTTATTAATGTGTTTACCATCAAAAATATTTTGCTGAATATAATCGTAAATAGATCCAAAAGAATAATAAAACACATTCTCTAGGTACCAAATTAAACTTACAGCCTCATCGTAAGGCGACGGTTTTTCGTGTTTAAAAAATGGTGTTTTACCCAATTGTGCTAATAATTCGTGAATCCGTAATAAGTCGTTGGCCTTAATCGCATTCGTTAAATCGGTAATAATCCCTAAAACCGCACCCGGATAAAATTGCGTGGGGTGAGCGGTGAGTACAATACGCACCTTAAAATCTTCTAAATAGGCTTGTAGTTTATCTAACTTCTTTTCTGCAGCTGCCGATTCTTTTAAACTACGAAGCGTACCAATACCATCCATATTATTTACAACCGAAAACGCAGCATCTTCAATAGCATCAAACAACACCACCTGACGTTCTATATACTGAATAAATCGAAATAATAAATTCACCTGACTGGTCGTATTTCTTTTTCCTTGATAACTAGAAAAGAAGGTTTCCACAATAGTTGTAGGGTTATCGCCATTTTCAAAACCCTTTTTACACGTATCGTAAAACAACGGCAATAAAACTCCCGTTTTGGTCACCGCATCGAAAGGCAAAGTCATAAATATGCTGTTATAAATTTGATATTTAGAAAGCACATTCTGATTAAATCGTGTTAATTTAGGCTGAACAGACATAGTTAGTTTTTTAAGGAGTTTATTTAAAGTTAATGAATAAGCACATACTATTACGGTAATACTCTACAATTCATAAAAATATAATTATGATACTAATTACGTGATTTGACACATTAAAGGCTATAAAACACTGTATTCTATACCAAATTAAAGTGTTAACGACTTTTTAACGCCAAGTTGAGACTTGAATTATTTAAATTTTGTATTTTTGATGCTTCAAATGAAACGAGGAAGGATTTGACTGATTGCAACCTCTTAAAAAAATGCTAAAGGCAGTGTAAGCTTCCTTAGACGTTTTCGTCAAATCTTCTGACAAAAAATAATAGAAAAATGGCATATTTATTTACTTCGGAAAGTGTTTCTGAAGGACACCCAGACAAAGTAGCAGATCAAATTAGTGATGCATTAATAGATAATTTTCTTGCATTCGACAAGGATTCTAAGGTGGCTTGCGAAACGCTAGTGACCACAGGGCAAGTTGTTTTGGCGGGAGAAGTAAAATCTAACACTTACTTAGACGTACAAAAAATTGCAAGAGATACCATTAA
>JAGPVI010000099.1 GCA_018067115.1 Bizionia sp.
GTGAATACCCGTACATTCCCTCTGAATGATTGCTTGAATTAAATTTTCTTCGTCTAATTTAGAGCGTTTTACCGCCGATAAGATAAACGGCATTACATCTATAAGTTTATTAGCAGAAATACTATTTAAAACCCTCGGCTCTGGCGACACGAGCTCTAAAACCCCTAACAGCTCTTCCCCATCGGCAATGGGTGCGAAAATAGCACTTTTAATTCCCTGAGATTTCAAACTTGCAATTTGAGGGGCTTCTCCTTGCGATTTTTCGAAAGCCGCATCAACATCAGAAACGGTGTAATAGGTTTTATTTTTTAATAATGAATTGAAAGAATGAGGGCAAAAAATAGTTTCGCAATCTATTTTTTTACTGGACCTTAAAAGATAACTACTCACACTAGAATCGTATACCTGTGTTAAATAACCGTCTACCTTATTGTATATTGAAAATCCAACATTTAAATCCCTTAAGTTGAAAAGCAATCGGAAAATAGATTGAAAATCACTCATAAAGCTGTTGCTTCTTCTTTTATTAGCACCAATTAATGCGGACTTTATATTGGAGATGGATTGATCTTCGGTAACATCAAAAATATTAGAAATCACAAATCCTTTAAAAATGTAGCTTTGCACTGGAAATTTTTCTTTCCAAAGCGAAATATCATCAAAATTATCAAGGAGTTCATCAAAATCACTTTGACATAATTCTGGTGCGTTCTCCGTTTTTAGTATTTCGGCGAAATCAGCATTATACAAAATTTTATAAATTCTTACGACCCCATTGCGATCTGGAATTTCGTAGTATAACGGACGTTTAAAGTTAATATCGTATTGATAATACAATTTTAAAATGATTACGCAGGCTAAAATATAGGTGTCGTTTTCTGGATTATTTTTTACGTTTAAATGAAAGTCTTCGCCCGCATTTTTAACAATTTGTTTAAAGCGATTGGAAGAATTAAATATAAAATCGTGCATCGGTAAAGACGCTGTTTTAATTTCATTGTTGGATAGGACCTCACTAAAGGACTCCTGAAGAATAACACTTACCTCCTTTTCATGCTTTTTTAAAACGCTCACATCTGTAAAACCATCTCTTAAAATGGGATATGATTCTTGTTTTTTTAAGACACGCTTGGCATTTTCTGCAATGTGATAATCATTATTTTTTGCTAACTCTTCGTAATGACCTAGTAGTTTGTTAAAACTAATTTTCAACAAAAAAGGCAAGGTTATATTGTCATTTAAATCTTTCATCTAAAAGTAAAGTTACGAATATTTTAGGGTAATTAGCTTACAGCTCCTTCTCGAATAGAATAGCTAGTTCTTCTCTTTGTCGGTCTTTAATTAATAAATAACATAGAACGAAGATAAACAACCACTATAGCATAGGTTAAACACTATTTAGCTTTTAGGACGCATTAAACCCTCTTGAGCGACAGACGCTACTAAAGTTCCGTCTCGTGTAAAAATATTCCCTTTTGTAAAAGCTCTTGCATTTGCAGCACTTGGCGATTCTATAGAAAACAATAACCAATCGTTAAAATCGAAGTCTCTAAAAAACCACATAGAATGATCTAAACTTGCCATTTGAGTATTTCCAAAATGCGCTTTACTAGCGTGGGGGTTTATAGCAGTCGTTAACACACTATAATCTGAAATATAAGCCAAAATCTGCTGTTTTGTAGCATAATCTAGGTTAGTAACATCGCCTTTTAATTTAAACCAAACGTCGTTGTAAGGTGGTAAATCCTTTTTTTCTAGTGGATTTAATAATAGTGCTGGCTTAAACTCTATAGGGCGTACAACTTCAAGAAATTCTCGGGTGGCATTAGGTAAGTAATCACCATATTGCTCTAGTAAATCATCCCAACTTAATAACTCTTCTGGCTGTTTAATCTTACTTTTCATTTCAATTTGATGATTATAACCAGCCTCGATTTTATGAAAAGATACAGCCATTATAAAGATAACTTTATCGTGTTGAATAGCGGTAACCCGACGTGTAGAAAAACTCCCGCCATCTCTAACACGGTCTACAGTGTATTTAATAGGCACTGTTAAATCGCCAGCTTCTAGAAAATAAGCGTGTAATGAATGTAAGTGCCTAAATTCTACCGTATCGATAGCGGCATTTAAAGCTTGAGCTATTACCTGACCTCCAAATACATTAGGACTTCCCACCGTTTGGCTTATACCCAAATAATCACTATTACTGTCTTTTTTAAGGTTTAACAAGTCTAATAAGTCGGTTAAAGAATTCATAAGTTTTATATTTTTTCGATGACAAGGTCTTAAAATGAGGTTTAGGAAACAAAAAACTATAATTTTTATTTCAGTTTAATCGCCACCCAGATTTAGACTCGCCGGAATTATTGTTCTTTTGTTAGGCTTTGGAGTGTCTTGTCGCCAGTATTTTTCATTACAATAGTTCTATATGGGAATGGGATTTCTATACCCTCAACATCAAAGCGCTTTTTTACACTTTCTAACACATCGCATTTTAAAGCAAACGAATCACTATAGGTATTTGCCCACGCCCATACCCTTATGGTCATAGAGGAATCGTTTAATTTCGTTAAGGCCACCCTAACTAGCGGTTTACCATCTTTAATATCTAAAAGTGTTCTGTTATCGAAAATTAACGGATGTTTTTCGCATTCCTCCTGCATTATTTTTTTCGCCAAATCGATGTCGCTATCATAAGATATACCGATCTCAATATGTTCGCAACACTTAAGCTCGCCTAAATCGTAATTTATTAGTTTTTCTTTATTAATAATTGCGTTGGGGATAACAATCATTTTATTTTCATAATTTCTTATCACCGTATGTCGCAATGTAATATCTGTAACCGTACCAACCATAGTATCGGAAAGCTTTACAACATCGCCAATTTTAAAAGGTTTAAATGAAATAATAAAGATGCCCCCAACTAAATTAGATAGTGCTTCTTGAGAGGCCACACCTGCAATTAAAGCAATAACACCGGCGCCTCCAAGAGCTGTTTGAGACACGCCGCGCAATGATGGAAACACCAACATTACCAATAAGAACCCTAAAAAATAGACAATAAAAACAGCGACATATCGCAAGAATTTAAAGGCTGTTGGGTCTTCACTATAGAGTATTTTATTTTTAATACTTCTTTTAAACCATAAGTTGGTAAGCGTGCCTCCAATTATAGTTAAAACGGCAACTACACCAATATAAAGCACTAATTTAAAATTAGTTAAAATATAATCATAGTAGTCATCCCCAATAAAAATAAGGCTTAAAGCTAAAACACCAAGCACTACCCAAAGCGCAATAAGGATATGTTTAATAAAAATAAACGGCCGCTCCGTTTCGCCTGGAAAGCGTTCTTTTTCCTTTTTTACCGACCATTTATGTACTACGTTTGTTAGAACACACAATGCTAATACGGTTACTATAATGGCAATAATTCCAACAATATTAGTTTTAAATAGCGCTATAAATTCTCTCATTACTTTTTTATAATTAACTCTTTACTATTTCACGGCAAAGTTAAGACGTTCCTACCTATTTTTCCAACAAAAAAGAGCCTACAAATTAATGCAGGCTCTCTTCCTTACTCTCTATATATTTTTATCTCCATCCGCCCCCTAACGCCGTATATAAATCTACTATAGATTGTAATTTGTTGTTTTTTGCATTGATTAAATCTAATCTTGAATTTAAAGCATTTTCACGAGAACTTAAAACTTCTAAGTAATTTGCTAATCCATTTTTAAGTAATTCATCTGAATAGCTCGTCGCTAAATCATAGGCTTCAAATTCTTTTTGTTTAATCTCAATTTTATCGATTGCATTCTGATAAGAGTACATCGCATCTGAAACTTCTTTACTCGCATTTAAGATAGACTGTTTAAAACTAAGCCTTGCTTGTTCTTGTTGCGCTTGAGCCACTTCGTGTTGTGTTTTAATTTTTCTACCATTAAAAATTGGCTGTGTTAAACCACCCACTAGAGATGCAAAAAGAGAATTTGCATTAAATAACTTATCGAACTCTAAGCTTTGCAATCCGCCATTTGCAGATAAGGTTAGCGAGGGGTAAAAGCTACTTCGTGCAACATTTGTCATTTCGAAAGCACTGCGTAATTTAAACTCTGCCGCCATAACATCTGGTCTATTACTTAGCAGCTGCGTTGGCACTCCCGTTGCTAGGTCTGTTTTTACAATTTGACTTTCTAAAGAAGACCGTTGAATTTCCATAGGCATTTCACCTAAAAGAATCGCCATTGTGTTTTCTAGCAAACGACTTTGCGTTTTTAAATCTAACAAAATAGCTTGCGCGGTGTATAATTGGGCTTCTGTTTGTTTTACTCCTACTTCCGACACATTTCCAGCTTCTTTTAAGGCTTTTGTGGTTTCTAAACTACTTTCTCTATTTGAGATTGTTTTTTCGGTTACCTCAATTTGCTCATCTAAAGCTAGTAAACTAAAATAAGTAGACGATATATTAGAAATTAATCGTGTTTTCACTGCTTGATGCGCTGCTACTGTTTGTAAATATGACGCTTGAAACGAACGACTATTACTTCTTATTTTACCCCAAATATCTGCTTCCCAAGACAGGTTTCCTGTTACCTCATATTGATCTTGAGAGCCACTTAAGAAAGAACCAAACTGACTATTGTTAGATAATTCTTGATGCGTGTACTTTGCACCCCATATAAGTGTTGGCAAAAAGCCTGCTTTCCCTTGTTTAACGTATGCTTCGGCCGCTACGATTTGCTGAATCGCCACTCTAATATCTATATTATTTGTTAGTCCGCGCTCAATATAATCTGTTAATACAGGATCTGTAAACAGCTCTCGCCAAGAGACGTCTGCCATAGTTACTGTATCTTGAACTACGGCATCTGTTCTATAATTTTCTTCAATATCTAACTCTGGACGTTCGTAATCTTTCGCTACAAAACAAGATTGTAAAGTAAGCATTGTAAAAACGACAAGGGTTCCTTTTATAATTACTGTTTTCTTCATTTTAAAATTCTGTTTTGGTATTAAAGTGCTTCAATTTGTTTTTGTTCTGGCTTTGCCTTTGGCTTCACTACTTTTTCTTGTAACCATTGAAACAACATATATAAAATAGGAATAACGAATACACCCAAAATAGTACCTATTAATAATCCTCCTACAGCACCAGTACCTATGGCACGGTTACCCTCAGACCCTACACCAGAAGCAAAAACCAATGGCATAAGACCAAATATAAAGGCCAATGATGTCATTAAAATAGGACGTAACCTCGCTTTGGCACCATCGACAGCAGAATCGAAAATTGACTCTCCATTTTTACGACGTTGTATCGCGAATTCTACAATAAGGATGGCATTTTTAGCCAATAGCCCAATTAACATAATGAGGGCTATTTGGAAATAAATATTATTTTCTAGCCCAGCGACTTTAGTGGTTATGAAAGCTCCAAATATCCCTAATGGTAATGATAATATTACCGAGAATGGCAGAATAAAACTTTCGTATTGTGCACTTAAAATAAAATACACAAACACGATTACTAGTATTAAAATAACAGTCGTTTGGTTTCCTGCGTTTTGCTCCTCTCGCGTTAATCCGGAATACGCCGTACTAAAGTTACTTGGCAGTGATTGCGATACTTCTTCTACAGCAGCAATAGCATCACCAGTACTAAATCCTGGGTTTGTAGCCCCAGTAATTTTCGTTGAATTAAACAGGTTGAAACGCGTTACCGATTGCGGACCAAAAACACGCTCTAACGATACAAATTGTGTAATTGGCGCCATCTCGCCCGAGTTTGTTTTTACAAACATGTTACTTAAATCCTGGACTTTAGAACGCTCTGAAGGCAATGATTGTACATACACACGATATTGTTTACCAAATCTTGAAAAATCGGCAGCGTAAATACCTCCAATATATCCTTGAAGGGTATTAAAAATACTATTAATATCAACGCCATTATTTTTCGCTAGCTCCATATTAATATCCAATTTATATTGTGGATATTTAGTGCTAAATGACGATTGCGCATATTGAAATTCTGGACGTTGCATTAATCCGGCAATAAATTCTTTATTCACTTTATCTAATTCGGCAAAATTTCCACCAGACTTATCTAATAAGTTAACTTCTACACCAGACGAGGTACCAAAACCAGGAATACTTGGTGGTGAGAAAAATATAATATTAGCTTCAGGAATAGTTGATGCAATACCAAATAAGGTTCTTGTTATTGCTTGAACAGACTCTGAATCTTCGGTACGCTCACTCCAGTTTTTCAGTTTTATAAACCCTAATCCGTAGTTATTACCTGCACCGTTAATTAAACTAATACCGTTAATTGTCGTTACACTTTCTACACCCGGAATATCTTTAACTTTTTGGTATAGCATACTATTTACTTCGGCAGTTCTATCTATTGAAGCTCCTGGAGGTAATTCCATATTAATAAAAACTAATCCTCTGTCCTCATCTGGTACAAATCCGCTTGGTGTTGTTTTTACAGCCCATAAAATCCCTACAACCGATGCAATTAAAATAGCACCTGTAATCCATTTGTGTCTAAAAAGAAACCCTAATGATTGTCCGTAACGCTTTACCGTTGCATCAAATCCTTTATTAAACGCCGAATAAAAACGTTGCATAAAGCCTTTCTTTTGTTCTTCGGCGTGTGGTTTTAACAATAGTGCACATAGCGCCGGACTCAAGGTTAAAGCATTTACTGCAGAAATTAAAATAGCTACAATAAGTGTAACACCAAACTGCTCGTAAAACACTCCCGTTGGTCCGGTAATAAAAGTTACTGGTACAAAAACCGCTGCCATTACTAATGTAATAGATACAATAGCACCAGAAATTTCACTCATTGCCGTAATCGTTGCCTTCTGAATATCTTGCGCGCCTTCATCTATTTTGGCGTGAACAGCTTCTACTACCACAATGGCATCATCCACCACAATACCAATGGCCAATACCAAGGCAAATAGGGTTAATAAGTTAATTGAATATCCAAATAAATTCAAGAAGAAAAACGTACCAATAATAGAAACAGGCACCGCAATTGCAGGAATTAAAGTCGATCTAAAATCTTGTAAAAAGAGGAACACTACAAGAAACACTAATATAAAAGCTTCAATTAAGGTGTGCGTTACTTTTTCTACTGACGCATTTAAAAACTCATTGGTATCGTAAGGAATAACAACATCTATCCCCTCTGGAAAATTAGTTTTTAAATTTGCTAATTCTACTTTTACATTTTCAATAATCTCTTGTGCATCCGATCCTTTTGTTTGGTAAATTGCTAATGCTACACTTGGGTTGCCATCGGTTTGTGCAGATGTAGAGTACGATTGTGCATCGAGTTCTACTTTAGCTACATCTTTTAATCTAAGATACTCTCCGTTTCCTAACGCTTTAATAATAACGTTTTTGTACTGCTCTTCGGTTCTAAAACGCCCGTCGTAACTAATAACATAAGAAAAAGCTTCACCATTATTCTCACCAATTGTACCGGCTGCCGCTTCCTGACTTTGCTCGTTTAAAGCTTTTGAAACATCTGAAGGCGCCAAACCGTAAGCTGCCATTTTATTTGGCTGTAACCACACACGCATAGCGTAATCTTTACTACCAAATACGTTAACATTACCTACACCATTTACTCTTTGAAAGGCAGGAACCACATTAATTTTTAAGTAGTTCTGCAAGAAAACATCATCGTAATCTTTAGAAGTACTATAAAAACTAAGGAACATTAAAGCACTTGTTTGTTGCTTTTCGGTTAAAACCCCTGTTTGTCTTACCGCCTGTGGTAATAATGGATTTGCTCTAGCCACACGGTTTTGAACGTTTACCGCAGCAATATCTGGATCTACATCTTGATCGAAATACACTGTAATCTCGGCTGTACCATTGTTTGTTGAGGTTGATGTAATATAGGTCATCCCCTCCACTCCGTTAATTTGTTCTTCTATTGGAACAATAACACTCTCTAAAATTGTCGCCGCCGTTGCCCCCGGGTAAGAAGCCGTTACCTTAATGGTTGGCGGTGCAATATCTGGATATTGCGTAACCGATAGAGACGTTAGACCTAGCACCCCTAATATTAAAATAAGAATGGATACTACCGCCGAAAGTACCGGACGCGTTATAAATGTTTTTAACATTACTTATTATTTTTATAATGAATTATTGAAATTCTTTTGTGATTGGTTTTACTATACTATCAAAATCTGATATGTTTGGCTGAATTTGCATACCGCTTCGCAGCTTACCTATGCCCTTAACTACGATAGTTTCGCCTTGATTAATTCCAGACTCTATAACATACAAACTACCCGAAGTTCCTTTTATAGTAATCGCCTGTGATGTTGCTTTATTATCTTCTTCAACCTTATAAACAAAAATGCTTTCTTGCTGCTCGAAAGTCGCTTCTTGAGGGACTACTACAACATTCTCAAAAACAGTAGGCACTTTAATAGTTCCGCTATTACCATTCGTTAACAGTTCATTGTCATTTTTAAATAGCGCACGGAAAGAAACTGTTCCTGAATTGGGATTAATTTGAGAGTTAATGGTTTCAATTGTTCCTTTCTCTTCATATTCAGTACCATTGGCTAAGATTAAAATGACTTTTGGGAAGTTTTTGATTTTGTCTGCTTTCGATTTTCCTTCAGCACTTTGAAGAAAATCTAAATACTCTTTTTCATTCATAGAATAATAAGCGTATACATTACTAATATCAGACACTGTTGTTAGTGGCTGCTGGTCGTTAGGACTTACTAAAGATCCTTTTCGCAACCTAATACTCCCCACATATCCATCTACTGGACTTTTTATAGTACCGTACCCAATATTGGCCGCAATACCACTATATCCGCTTTTAGCTTGTGCTAATTTCGCTTTTGCTGTTTCTAATTGTACCGCACTAATAATGTTTTTTTCAACCAAAGGTTTTAATTTATCAACCTCTACCTGCGCAGCATTAACATTTGCTTTTGCAGCTGCCGCATCTTGGTTCATAGACTGTGTTTCTAATCTAAAAAGCACTTGTCCTTTTTTAACTTTCTCTCCTTCGTCTACTAAAACATCCGTGATATATCCAGAAATTTTTGCGCGCACTTCACTATTGGTAAGTCCTTCTATATTTGTTGGGTACGTTTTATAAGTGGTTACTGTTTGTAAAGGCAATTTCACTACAGGTAACGAAGGCGCTGGGCTTGATGGTGCAGCACCGCTTTTAGCAGCATCATCTCCACAAGACATCACTAACAATAAAGCTAAAAATGGTATTGAATTTTTAAGACGTGTTTTCATAATTTTATAATCTACAATTGGTTTTATACTGTTCTATTTCTTTTATTTTCTTTAAAAACCCTTCGTTTAAATGGGTTAAATACTCTCGATATATTCTAACTAGTGCTTCTTCTTTTTGAAACTTTACTGGATTATTCTCTTTATTGTGCGCTGTAATTTTATTTATGATGTACAACTCCTGTTCGAATAATTGATTATGCCTTTCCATAGCAGTTTTTAAATAATACTTAGACATCCTGAAATAGCGTTTTCGTTCACCTGGCTTTGTATAGTATTCTATGTAATGTAGTTGCACTAATACTTTTAAGTTATTAGACACAGAACTTTTACTTGCTTGATTTACTTTAATAATATCTTCGAAGGTTAGCCCTTCTTCGGACGCTAAAATTAAGGTGGTATAAATTCTTGCCGCCAAAGGTGTAAGATGCAAGCGTTCCTCTATTAACAAACCAACCTCCTCGGTTAGCAAATCGTTTTTATTTAACACTGTGTTCATAATGCAATCACTTAAATTGAATGCAAATATACTTTAAGTTCGTAACATTACGAACTTAAAGTATATTAAAATTTTGTTATTATTTATTTACTGGCTTAAAATGAATTATTTTAAACTGAAAAAAATATTAAAAACAGGTATATAAAGTGTTATCGTGGTACGTGTCGCGGTTCTTTTTTCTGTTCTCTAATTAAATAGATACCGGCCAAAATTAATAGCCCTCCGAAAACATACCATATTGAAAATTTCTCGCCATCTAATAAGCCCCAAATAACAGCAACAATAGGCAATAAATAGGTTACGGTACTTGCAAATACTGGAGACGTATTCTGAATAAGTTTATAGTATAAAATCATAGCAACGGCTGTACCTAAAACGGTTAGAATCCCTAAATAACCCATAGCTTCGGTAGTTTCTGGGGTAATCTGGAATCGCGTAAAAATACCTGATCCCACTAAAATAATAAAGGAAGGTATCATCCAAACAGTAAACACACCACCAGAGAGTTTTAGCGAAGGTACGTGTTGTAATTTCTCTTTAATAATTAATGCCGACAACCCGTAACACGCTGTGGCTAATACAACCAAAAGGGCATAACCTAATTGAGAATTGGATGTGGAGGATTCTGAGAAAAACATTAGTATTGCTGCTCCTAGAAATCCAATAACAGCGCCTAGTACTTGAATCCATTTACTACGAATACCAAAAAACAAGAACCCTAAAACGAGTACAAAAACTGGCACTAAAGAATCTAAAATACCAGCCAGCGAGCTACTTACTTTAGTTTGTGCCAACGGGAATAAAAACATTGGTAAAAAATTACCAAAAAAACCAGCCATAGCCACCCAAAACAAAGTGTATTTATTCATTTTACGCAATGCAGGAATGCCAATAACAGCCATAATTAAACCTGAAACCCCAACCCGAATTGCACCAATTTCGTAAGGCGTAAAAACAAGTAATGATTTCTTTATTAAGATAAAAGAGCTCCCCCAAGTAAGCGCTATGATTATTAATAATAACCAGCGATTTTCGAATGCTTTTCCCATAAGTTTACTATTAGTCACGTTTTACTAACCGACTACCAAATTAAATTAACCCTTTCGGGACATACGACTTCTTAAAGTGATGGGAAATCTGAAATTTCCCCAATAGTTTCAGATACCAAAACCTTCATTTTTGTTAAATAATCTTGCGTGATTATACCCAATGACTTTTCGTTAACAAACTTCTCTTTCTGAAATTCTTTATTATAATTATTTATTTTATCGACCAGTGTTATTTGTTTCTCTAAAGACTCTAAGTAGAGCTCTAAAAACTTCAACTGAAAATATTTAGAGACTTTAAAATAGCGCTTTCTATCTCCGGGTTTTGTATAATATTCAATATACTTTAATTGAAGAAGCACATTTATATTTACAGATATAGAGCTCTTGCTAGCTTCAATAGCTTCTTTAATTTCTTCGAAAGTTAATCCATTACCAGACGACATTGTTAGTAAGGCGTATATACGGGAAGCTAACGGCGATAATCCGGCGCGC
>JAGPVI010000031.1 GCA_018067115.1 Bizionia sp.
AAAAAAGTAAAACAGATAAACATTGGCTGTATTGCACCGCTATCCTTACGCGCAACAGACTTGGGTGTTGGCCCATCTAACGCGATGCTTTTAGCGGTAGAAGAATACAATAATAACCGCTTAGAGGATGAACCCAAAGTAAACTTATTTATCGAGGACGATAAGTGGGATAAAAATAATGCCATTCCGGCTTATAACAAGCTAAGAGACGAACACAATATAGACATCCTTTTTATTAGTAATACCGACGGCACTGTAGCTGTGCAAGAAAAAATAATAGAGGATAACGTTATTCTAATTAACCCGTTAAATAATGACGAACTACTCTCTTCATTAAACCAAAATACTTTTAAAATAGCGAAATCTACGGAGCAAGCCAATGGGCTTATTGCTATTAGAATTATTGAATTAGGCTATAAAAAAGTGGCCATATTTCATTACCCAAACGACTATATGGAGCGCGGTGCTAACGAAGTAAAAAGGCTTTTGGATAATGCTAAAATAGACTTAAGCATACTACCGGTAGAAGTAGGCGAAACGACATTTATAGACCAGTTAAATAAGCTTAAAGAGGAGAGGTATGATGCTTATGTATTTTTTGGGTACAAAGAATTTGGATTCGCTATGAAAGAGGCTAGAGACATGGGTATTACCGCTCCCTTTTTTGGATCTACCGTATTATTGGACCCAGATTATTTTAGCAACTCGGAAGGTGCAATAATCGATACTGAATACCCTTTCTTTACTTTGGGAGATGGTAATTATATTCTAGCCTCAGAATTTCTTTTAAACTACGATAAGAAATTTGGAAAACACCCCGATTCTATGTGGCCACCTATGCAAGCTTATGATGCTATGAATCTTGTATTAAGTCAGCTAAGAACAATTAATAAAAATAACGATAGAAGCATCCCTTTCGATGAGTGGTTAAGAAATGCACTACACCGCGTAAATTACTACCAAGGCGTTTGTGGCAATATTGCCATTAAAGAAAATGGCGCGTCTAAAGGCATCTATTTTGCTTTATACAATTACGAGTCTAAAGAAAACCCTATTGTAAAAGTTAAACGATAATATTATCCCCAATGAAAATAAGGCATAAATTAATACTTGCTTTTAGTATTTTGATTCTTACATTATTAGCCGAGATCATATTAAATCAAGTTATTAGCAATAGAGCAACTACAACCTACGAGACGATTCAATCCAGGATTAGTCCTGTTATTAATATATTAAATCAATACAAAGCCATTAACAAAGAATTAAACCTATTAACAACAAATAGAATTAATGGCGACAACCAAACGAGTACTTATAATGAAGTTAGAGGAATTGTTGAAGTAGAACTGACTTATATTCAAACAGAATTAATTTTCCATAAAGGAAATCTACCTAAAGAAAGTGAGAATATAGTATTAATGAACAGCCTTATTAAAGACACTGAAAAATTAATAAGCACGGCAACAGAGTTTAATAATCTACTAGCACACAAAAAAGAATTCGAAGCGAATTATGAACAGGCTAAAGCTATTCATGATAATGAAATTTTGAGTTTAAATAGAGCGATAGATCTCAATATTAATCACCTTAACTTAAATTATAAGCGCGTGTTTGACGCCTATAATTCTGAACTTTCTAATAACTTAAAATCTGTATCTAAGATTATTCTTATTACTGGTATTTTAGGAATAGTGCTGGCTATAATTATTACCATTCAAATTACATACTCTATCTCTGGTCCTATTTACAAGCTAAAAAAAGCGGCATTAAAGATGAGTAAAGGTAATTTAGACGAACGGATTTTTATAAAAGGAAATAACGAATTAGCAGACTTAGGGAACTCTTTTAATAATATGTCTGCTGCTCTTAAAAAAAGTTTTAACGAACAAGAAAAGCAAATCGAAAAAATAAAATCTGTAAATAAAGAACTGGAGCAATTTGTATATGTAGCCTCTCATGATCTTCAAGAACCGCTACGAACGATGACAAGTTATATTAGTTTAATTAGCGAAATTTATATAGAACAGTTAGATGGCAATGCATTAAAATACATGAACCATGTTGAAGATGCATCGTTAAGAATGAAAACCTTAATTAAAGACCTGTTAGACTACTCTAAAATTGGAAAAGAAAAAGTAGTAAAAAATGTAGATTTAAATAAAACAGTAAACGATATTATTTTAGATTTTGAATTGATTATAAAAGACAATAACGCAACGGTTAAAGTTGCAGAATTACCTCGTATTAAGGGTTTGGAAGTGGAATTAAAACAATTATTTCAAAACCTTATTAGCAACGGACTAAAGTTTAAAAAAGCTGATACTGATCCCCTAATAGAAGTTACTGTGGAAGACCAAGATGACTATTGGTTATTTTCTGTTAGAGATAACGGTATCGGTATGGAGCAAAAGTTTTTTGATAGGGTCTTTGTAATTTTTCAGAGATTACACAACCGAAATGATTATGAAGGAACAGGAATAGGATTATCTGTTTGCAAAAAAATTGTAGACATGCACAAGGGCGAAATTTGGATAGAATCTGAGTTAAACCAAGGAAGTACTTTTTATTTTACTATATTAAAGAAATTAAAAAAAATATGAAAAAATTCAACACCATTTTACTCATTGATGATGATGATGCCACCAACGAATATCATGAGATAATTATTAATCTTGCTAAAGTAGCAAACAACGTTCATGCGGTAACTAGCGGACAAGATGGATTAGATTATTTAACATCAAAAGGCTTTTATAATGGCAAGGAAAACTCCTATCCTCAGCCAGATTTAATTTTCCTCGATATTAATATGCCTGCCATGAATGGATTTGAATTTATGGAGGAATACGGTAAGATCGATGAGGACCAAAAAGGAAGACATATAGTTGTTATGTTAACCTCGTCACTTAACCCAGACGATAAAGATCGTGCCGGACAAAATAATTATATTAAAGATTATATGGACAAACCATTAACGAAAGCAATGGTTATAGAATTGAGAGAAAAATACTTGCCTTAATTACAGACGTCATAAAGCATACAATAGACTACAACTTAGATTTACTCTATTAAGCAAAATCCTGTTTAATAGAGTAAGCCTATATTTCCATTACACTTTCTTACAGGTAAGACGATGTCGTTACAGCTTCCTCTTAACGAAAGGTGAGACTAAGCTTTTTTATAATTAATCAAGCGGTAAAACGTACAAGTAAATGCGTAGTTCCTAAAGTTTAAAAAGGCAATTAATGCAGTGTTCTAAATTTTATATCCCAAGATAAGGATAGGGAATAAATCCAAAAATAAGATCCTGGATCAAAGCTAATTTCTTGATGCGATACTCCGGCTTGAACACCCCATCCGTTTTTATTATTTCCTGAGGTAAAATAGTACCCTAGGTTAAGTTTTTGCGATTTTAAATCTACGATAATATCTTCATTACCATCAAAATCGAATCTGTAGACTTCTGGCGAAAACCCCATTCCTATAGCAACACTAAAATAATTATTAGCATCTGCTCTATATTTTCTATAGTTAAGCGTACCAGACATACTCGTATTAGGCTCCCCCGGAGTTACATAACTACGAAAAGACCAATAACTATTTCCGGTATACCAGCCTACAGACCCTGTATAAATGGTGGTGTACGAACTGTATTTTAAGGTTCTAAACCCCAGTGACGCTTCAAAACTTTTAGGTAACGATTTATATAACTCTCCACCAAATCTCACTCTCGGAAACAAAAAGGAATTGGACACTCCAACATTGGCATAGGCATATAGACCCTTGGTGATTTTAGGATACATATCGACTTCAAACTGCGCTCCCGTAGAGGCAAATCGTCTGTTTACATTAATCTTACTATGAATACTACCGTACTTGGTACTCCGTACATATTTCAATAAATAATATTGCATAGGATCGAATACTTCAGAATAGATATCTACAGACGCTTTTACTCCAATTGTATTTCGGCTTAACTTATCTATTATACTAGCCTTAAAACCTAGCGCTTTCTCATGATTGGGCGTAGTTATCAATAAATCCTCTAAGGTTAATAAAGCCTCTTCACTCTGTTGTAGATCGTCTTGTGCACTTGCTTTTAAATACATAATATCTGGATTTTCAGGAAAATGCATAAATGCAGTAGTTGTCATCTCTAATGCCTGCAAAGGCGAGTCGCTTCTCAATGCATTTCTAATCGCCGCTTCCCAATCATTTAATCGATCTGGGCTGTCTTTTAAAATATAGTCGAATTCCTTTTTTGCTTTATCATAATCCCCATCCCAAGAATAAGTATTAGCCAAAAAAGAGCGAATATCATGGTAGTTAGGATACTTGGTTAATATTAACAAAAGCGTGTCTTGTGCTTGTGCTCTCTGAGAGTTAAAAGCTAATGCTCTTGCTGTTTCAAAGGCCTTATCTGGATCGCCTTTAAACGCGCTTTCCTGCCCAAAAGAACAAGTGCTAAATAAAATTATAATGACAACTAAGATATTTTTCATAATACGGATCGTGTTATTGAAAACTAGATTTAAATTCTGCATATTCTAGGGTGTTTGGGTAAATCGCTATTAAACTATCAATGAGTTTTAGTGCTTCTTCGGCTTCATTAATACGACTATAAGCCTTAGCCATTTTAAAACTAATGTCTGGGTTTTCCACTTTGTTTTTTAGGGCCTCAATAAAAACAGGTTTAGATTTCTGATCTTGATTAGACCACCAATACATATCTAATAATGCAACATATACATCTCCACTAAAAGGGGTTCTTTCCAGTGCATTAAACAGTGTTTTTTCGGCATTTTCATAATCGCCTTGCCACGCATAAATACGTCCTTTTAAAACCCTTGCCTCTGAGTAATTTGGAAATTCGTTTAAAATATAGTCAGAAATTAAGAACGCGGTTTTATAATCCTTTTCAAAAGCATGGTCCCGAGCTATTATAAATAATTCATCAAAGTTTTTTCCAGGAGTATATTGGTTGAGAATTAAAACCTCTTCCTCTGTAAATGTAGTTCTAAAAGAAGTTGTGGTAATTAGCGACTCTGGAAATATTTTTTTGCGTTGTGTAACGTAAGCATTCATTTTTTTAAACGCCATTAAAGAATCTGTTATGGATTTAAAAACATCTTTATCTTCTACTTTCGAGAGTTCAAAACGTTCGTTTATTTTAAACAGGTCTGTATTAGACAATAAATACTCTTTATAAACCAAATCGCTAACATCGCCTTTATACCTCATTAAAGGAATAGTATTTACATTCCTAAAGGCCTTAACAGTATCTAAACCCTTCCCCATCCAAGCCGAATGTTTTATAGGGTTAAACTTATAATTGTGAGTTAAAAAACTTAATATACTTGGCGTAACGTCCCAGTGTGAGGATACCGATTTAAATTTTTCGGCTTTTTTCAACATCGGACTATAGATTAAAAGAGGAACGTGATATCTACACAGTTTATCTTTTTGGGCAATAGGAATTAACCTATGGTCGCCGGTTATAATAAAAATAGTATTGTTATACTCCGGTCGCTTCGCACACGCTTCCATAAAGTCTTGAATGCTTTCATCTGTATAAATTAGGCTTCCAAAAATATCGCTATGCCCACGAATTTTATTTTTTAAGTCATCGGTTTTAGTAGACGCATTTAGTATACGGTCTACTTGATCCATATAGCGTTCTTTATTTGGGTATTGAAAAGGCTCATGGTTAGTAAGCGTCATTACAATATCTAATCGCGGTTGTTTCTCGGGGTTTAGAGATTGCAACGTTTTTTTAAAAATTTCACCATCGGGATAGCCCCAAGAAAAGCCACCATCGTTGGCTTTCGTTTTTGTATACTCTGAGCCAAATTTATTTTCATCGACAATATAATCAATACCATTATACTCTAAGAAATTTATTTTTCTATCGAAACTAGACGCATCGCCAGAGTAAAAAGAAGTGTAATACCCATTGGCTTTCAATATACTAATAAGAGACTGGTGAGCTGGTGTGTCTTTAATTTCTAAAAACCCGGTTTCGCCGTATGGTAAAGAACCAAATAAAGACGGCAACACCCCAAACGAGCGACCTGTAGTACTTAAAAAATTCTCCCAATAGAGTGATTTATTAATCAAGCTATCTACATAGGGCATAAAACCACTGTAGTTATTTTTATCTACAAATTCACCTCCTAAACCTTCTACTACAATAACTACAACATTAGGCTTGTCTTTATTCTTATTAAAATAAGGCGATAATACATCAGGTGCATTAAAAGACTTTAATAGCGGATAATCTTCTCTTTCGGAAAAATTAATAGCGCTTAATTTATTTTTATCGATTTGAAGTTTAATAATATCGGTAGCTAAATACGCGGTTTTATTTTGAAATTCTTCTGAAGTTATTCCTGGCAATATAAACCTTAAACCTACAAATACGACTACCGAAGCCATTGCTCCCCATACTATAACTTTACTGTTGCTGTATTTTTTTAATAGTATATAAAGTACTATAAAAGCAGCAGGTAAAATAACAAACGGAAGAAAATAAACAAAAGAAATAGACTCTGAACTCGCTACTGTGTTATAGGCATCATTAAAAGAATAGCCTAAAATATCGGCTCCTAAATTAATTAGGGTGGTTAGACTGTATTTAACCAAAGAAAATTGAAGAATAATAAGTAATGAGAAGATAATGAATAGCACACTTGTTGCCACTTTTTTACTTATCCCTACACATATTAAGTAAAGCGGAAAGCATAGCAAACCAATAATTAATCCGCTCCAAAAATCATTAAGAAAGGTATATAATAAATGCGTTCCAAAACTATACGTGTTGGCGTCTAAAGGAGCAGCCATAACTATATTATAAATGCTAATAAACCAATACGTAAAAATAAAAGCTATAGTACTATACACATAGTTTAAAACATCATTCTTTACAATACGAAATTTCATACGTTCTTTTAAATTGAATAGTTTACTTTTTTTCGGTCGCGGTCATACCTTTGCGTTCCATACTACCCCACTTTATTTTCTTATTAAAATAATAGTCGTAATTACCTTTAAGAGCCGCAAATAATATTACGGGGTGCAAAATAATAGGTTCTATTAAGCACAGGAGAATTAACTTATAACCATCCCCTTTTTTCTTGTATTGATTATAGGTCAGCTCTTCAGAAAACAAGGCGACAATAGAAAAGAGCACCGAAAACAAATAGGCCATGGCCATAAATAGTGCGGCATACCCCCAATTCACTTCATTAAAAATAATAAGCACTATTAAATAGAGTAATCCCATTACTTCAATAATGGATGCTAAACGTTCAAAAATTAACCAATACGGATAACTTACCAGTCCAAAGGCTCCATAATTTTTATTAAATGCTATTTTTCGATGTTTTCTTAACGTTTCAATGGTGCCTCGTGTCCAACGATTTCTCTGTGAAATAAGCGTTTTATAATTGTCTGGCGCTTCGGTCCAACATAAAGGATCGGGAATATAAGCCACCTTATATTTTTTATTTTGCTCCTCCATATGGCGGCGCATTCTAACGATTATTTCCATATCCTCACCTACGGTGTTGGTATCGTAACCACCAACTTCTATCGCTATTTTTTTATCGAATATGCCAAACGCGCCAGAAATTACTAGCAAGCCATTTAATCTGCTCCAGGCCATTCTTCCTAATAAAAAAGCTCTTAAATATTCTAAAATCTGTGCTTGCACTAATAGGTTTTTTGGCAAATTAACCTCTATTAACTTCCCTCCTCTAATAACACAAGAATTGGCAATTCTAATAACCCCTCCAGCAGCAATAACTTTAAAATCTGTGGCTTCCATAAACGGTTTAATCATTTTCTGAAGCGCATCTTCTAACAGCAGGCAATCGACATCTATACAAGCAACATATTTACTTTTACTAATATTAAGGCCCATATTTAAAGCATCTGCTTTACCGCCATTCTCTTTATCGACGACAATTAGTTTTTCGAAAGCAGGGTTTTTCGACTTAAAAACACCTTCTCTAAACGGTTTTGTTTTAATTTTTTCATTTACATCATAGTCTACCTTTTCTAAGTCGTAAGCTTCAATAAGTTTCTCTAAGCTATCATCTGCACTACCATCGTTAACAATAATTACACTATAGTTAGGGTAGTGATTAGAGAGTAGTGACCTTACATTTTCTACAACGTTAAGGCTCTCATTATAAGCGGGAGCAATAATTGTTATGGAAGGAGATATTGGCGAAGACAGGATGTGCCTATAGTTTACAAAACTATTTTTCTTGATATATTCCACAGTTTCTCGCACAGAAATTACCGACAATATTATATAGGATAATATTGCCAAAAACGAACACACAAAAAAC
>JAGPVI010000105.1 GCA_018067115.1 Bizionia sp.
ACAGTTGTACGTCCTGAGCTTACTTCTAAAATTAGCCCTGGCAATCCCCAATAATCTCCGGGTCCTTGATTTACAGGAATTTGCATAGTATACCACGCCACAACTTCAATATCTTCAGGAATTTCAATCTCATCCATCATGTCTTTAGGCTCTTCGTTGCTCGCCGTTTCGGTTGAATCTTTCACTTTTTTGCCTTCCCCTTCTTTGTCTTCTTTATCTCTATTTTTTCGTCTCATATTAGAAAAATCCATTTCGTCTACTTTTTTAATAGCAGTCGCTTTCATACACATGTATTGACCAATTTGTTTGGTCTCACCGGTCATTTTCCACTCTAGCTTCTCTAACTTATCTTTTATTAAAAATTGTTTTCCAAAAAACTCTTGATCTTGCAACAAGTCTCCGTCCTTCACATTCTTATATTGTGTTCCAGGTGTAAAACTCCCCATCATACCTCCAAAACCACCACGGCTACCAGGAGCTTCTAGTTTCTCCTCTTCTTTATAAGTAGATTCTGTTCTATTAAAAGTTAAAATAAAAGTCTTCTCGAACATACTCTTCATACGCTCCATAATCATTTTTTTTCGCTCCGGACTCATTTTGTCGCCTCCCCATTTATCTAAGTCTATTGTAGTTTTAGATTGATAAGTTGCAACGCCTTGAAAATCTTGCTGCGCCATAGTTAGTGTTGAAGCAAACACAGCCAAGCAAAAAGCGGTTGTTTTAAATAATTTTGCGTGTATGTAGTTCATTTTAAAGTTGATTTAATAGGTTTCTATTTTAAAGTAAGACGCCTGATGTGACAAAATGTTAAATTACATTATGTTAAATATATCTTAAAATTTTTAAATACCCCTTTTACTTCATAGGGTACTATTTAAATAAATAATAGAATATGGTTTAGTTTTTGTACTTTTCAAATCGATATGAAACACCTTTTTTATCTTCTATTTTTACTATCTGCAACCTGCTTTAGCCAGGAAACGCTGAGTGCTACTTTTGTGAAAAAATCTAAACTTAATGCCGATTCGCTAATTGGGGTTGATGCTTTTAATGCTTTATACTACACAAAAAACAACATCCTAATTAAAAATGATAATGGCAAAGAAATTACCTATAGTAATCTCCAGTTAGGGAATATCACCTCTGCTAATACATTTAATCCCTTAAAAATTAATTTATTTTATCAGGCTTTTAATACCGTTATTGTTTTAGATAATCGCTTGGCTGAAGTCTATAAAACGGACTTTAATAGTAACAAAAACTATAAAAATGTAACTCATATTTCTACGGGAAGTGACACCACCATTTGGGTGTTTAATCAAGATTTACAACAAGTAGAATTATACGATTATAAAACGAATAGTACACGAGCAACAACGCAACCCGTACAAAGTGCTGTTTTAGATTTTACCAGTAATTTTAACGCGTGTTGGCTACTCACAAAACATTTTTTATATAAATACAACTATTTTGGTAGTTTGGTCTATAAAATAAAAAATGAAGGATTTTTATCTATTTCAGAGAGCAGCGAAAATATCGTTATAAAAAAAGCGGATAGATTATTATATTTACCAAAAAATTCTGAAAACACAGAAGATATACAGATCCCAAATTTGTTAATAAAACAGTTTTTTCTAACCAACGGAATCCTCTATATTTACGACGGTGAATTTCTTTACCAATACCAACTAAAAACTAAATAATATGCACGTTGCAATTGCCGGAAATATTGGCGCAGGAAAAACTACGCTTACAAAATTACTAGCAAAACATTATAAATGGGAAGCTCAGTTAGAAGATGTTGTAGACAACCCATATTTAGATGATTTCTATAACCAAATGGAGCGCTGGAGTTTTAATTTGCAAGTGTATTTTTTAAATAGCCGTTTCCGCCAAGTGTCGCAGATTAGAGAAAGTGGTAAAGATATTATTCAAGACCGAACGATCTACGAAGACGCACATATCTTTGCTCCCAATTTACACGCTATGGGACTTATGACAAATCGTGATTTCGAAAATTATAAATCACTATTTGATCTTATGGAAAGTTTTGTTCAAGGACCAGATTTATTAATTTATTTACGCAGCTCGATTCCTAATTTAGTGTCACAGATCCATAAACGTGGTCGCGATTACGAAAACTCTATTAGTATTGATTATTTAAGCCGACTTAACGAACGCTATGAGGCTTGGATTTCTGGTTACGATAAAGGAAATTTATTAATTATTGACGTCGATAATTTAGATTTCGTAGATAACCCCGAAGATTTAGGCCTCATCCTTAATAAAATAGATGCCCAAATAAACGGGTTATTCTAAAGAAGTTAACAAAATTCTTACATATTTTTAATTCTAAACTCTTAAATTGCCCATTATAACTAAATTAATGAGCAAGCTTTACAACTCCAAATATTACCATAGAGATCTTTCATGGTTGCGTTTTAATCACCGCGTTTTACAAGAAATTAAAGACAAGAATAATCCGCTTTACGAGCGTATTAACTTCTTGGCTATTTTCTCATCTAATTTAGACGAGTTCTTTAAAGTCCGTGTCTCAGACATAAGACAGGTTAAAGATCTCGAAAAACCATTGCGTAAAAAACTGGTCACTAAACCTAATAAGGTACTAGAGGAAATTAAGAAGCAAGTGGATAGTCAGCAAAATGAATTTGGCGATGCTTTCCACAACGAAATCATTCCAGAATTAAAAGCTGAAAACATTCATTTAATAGATTACACTGCATTTTCTGAGGAGCAGAAGCAACAAGCAGAACACTACTACCAAACCACTTTAAAAGACACTCTTAATATACAAACCGGAGAAGCGACTTTAAAGGATTCTATCTTTGCTAAAAATGAAGCTTCGTACCTAGCATGTTCTAAAGATGATTCTTTAATTGAACTAGTAGAAATTCCAACAGAAGAATCTCGGTTTTATGTGTTTACCTCAAATAACGACACTTTTTTTATTACGTTTATAGACGATATTTTAAAGCATAATCTTTTTAAAGAAAACAGCAATAGTTATTACGCTTTAAAGGTTTCTAGAGATGCCGAATTATACATTGAAGATGAATTCTCTGGTAATTTAATGCAGAAAATTAAAGACGCACTTCCTAAACGAGAAACAGGTCAAGCAACACGTGTACTCATTGACTCTAATGCCCCGAAAAATTTATTGGCGGTATTAAAAAAGACACTAGACATCTACAACACCGATATTATTCTTGGTGGTGTTTATCATAATTTTAAAGATTTTTTCGGGTTCCCTAACCCAACGAACAAACAATTATCTAACACGGTTTTAGAACCGTTACCACATAAATTACTTAGCGAATACAAGTCTGTGTTTGATGCAATCGATGCCAAAGATCAACTTATTCACTATCCATATCAATCGTTCGAACCAGTTATAAAACTGCTGGAAGAAGCCGCAGAAGATCCAGATGTTAGGACCATAAAAATGACATTGTATCGCTTGGCAAAAACTTCGCGATTAAATACCGCAATTGCAAAAGCAGCAAAAAATGGCAAGCAGGTTGTCGTTTTTATTGAAGCTAAAGCACGTTTCGACGAAGACAATAATTTAAAATGGGGTAAGATATTTTCAGAAAACGGCGCCAAAGTCATTTATAGCTATCCCGGAATCAAGGTGCATTCTAAAATTTTATATTTAGAACGTGAAGTGGAAGGAAAACTTAAGGCATACAGCTATATCGCCACTGGAAACTTTAACGAAAAAACAGCAAAACTATACACCGATTTTGGGTTAATGACCAAGAACAAAAAAATGTGTAAAGAGCTTAACCGCGTGTTTTTAGTTCTAGAAGGTGTCTTAATTGTACCTAAAGCAAAGACATTGTTAATATCTCCGTTTACTTCGCGACATATGTTTTCTCGTTTAGTAGAGAATGAAATTGCGTTAGTTCACGCCGGGAAAGAGGGTTTGATTACTTTAAAAATGAACAGCCTTCAAGATAAAAAAATGATTCAACTACTCTATAAAGCGAGTAATGCGGGAGTAAAAATCCGCTTATTAATTCGTGGTATCTGTAGTTTGGTTCCAGGAATTAAAGGTCAAAGCGAAAATATTACCATCACCAGTATTTTAGACCGCTTTTTAGAACACGGCCGTGTGTATTTATTTGGAAATGATGGTGACGCCAAATTATATATTGGCTCTGCCGATTGGATGACCCGTAATTTATCGCACCGTATAGAAGTTATCGCTCCTGTTTTAGATCCCGATAACTATAAAATCGTAAAAGACGTTTTAGATATTCAGCTGGCCGATAATGTTAAAGCCAGAATTATAGACCCCGAACAAAAAAATGAATACGTTAAAAACAACAAGCCTTTAGTGCAATCGCAATTAGCTACTTACGCGTATTTTAAAAAAATTAGCGATTAGCAAAATCATAAATTCAGTAAGAGTATGCTTTTCATTAGGCTATATCAGAGTTAATTTATTACATTTACACCATAGACTTTAGGAGTAACTAGAAATAGTTTGAGAAATAACCTTAGAACCTGATTTGGCTCATACCAACGTAGGGAAAAGTTGATTAAATATGTTCACTTTCTGTGAACGTATTTCACTTTCTGCAATTTTCTTGTGTACTACTATCATATAACTTAGTCTATTCTTTTAATTTAAAGAATCAAGAAACTATGGTAACTATTACAGTAAACGAAAAAAAACATTCCTTTCCACAATCCACCACTTTATTAGAAGTGTTAATCCAACTTGAAATCTCTCAAAACGGAATTGCTATTGCAATAAACAATAACATCATTCAAAAAAGTAAGTGGCCTAAAACAACACTCGCAAACACAGATGCCCTTTTAATCATAAAGGCAACACAAGGCGGTTAATTCCTAAAGCTATTTTTAAAATTTAAAAATCGTAACCTTTCACATCATTATGAAAAAAAAAGACACTGCACCTAAACAAAACGGTATTACAAGACACCCGTTTCCAAGCTCTAAAAAAGTCTATGTATCTGGTAAATTATTTCCCAAAATTAAAGTGGCAATGCGAGAAATTGCACTAAGCGACACCGTAGATTCACTTACAAAAAAACGTATTCCAAACGAGCCGGTAACTATTTACGATACTTCCGGTCCCTATACAGATCCAAATAAGGACATTGATGTACATAGCGGAATAGAACGTATCCGCGAACAATGGATTTTAGACCGTGGTAATGTAGAGCAGCTGGAAGGTTTCTCTTCTCAATATTGCAACGAGCGCTTAAACGATAAGAGCTTAGACCATTTACGTTTCGGACAATTAAAAAAACCAATGCGTGCTAAGAAAGGTGAAAATGTATCGCAAATGCATTACGCTAAAAAAGGAATTATTACTCCAGAAATGGAATATGTTGCCATTCGCGAAAACCAACGTATCGACGAAATTACACGATTATCTAAACAACATCCAGGTCAAGATTTTGGCGCTAGTATTCCGGCGAAAATCACACCAGAATTTGTTAGAGACGAGATCGCTCGTGGTCGCGCTGTTCTACCAAGTAATATTAACCACCCCGAAGCAGAACCTATGATTTTAGGTCGTAACTTCTTGGTTAAAATCAATGCCAATATTGGTAATTCTGCCACCACATCATCGATTGAAGAAGAAGTAGAAAAAGCAGTCTGGGCGTGTCGTTGGGGAGCAGATAATATTATGGATTTATCTACCGGACAAAACATTCACGAAACCCGCGAGTGGATCGTTCGTAACTCGCCGGTACCTATCGGAACGGTACCTATTTACCAAGCTCTAGAGAAAGTAAATGGTGTTGCCGAAGATTTAACGTGGGAGATTTTCCGCGATACCCTAATCGAGCAAGCCGAGCAGGGAGTAGATTACTTCACCATTCACGCTGGTGTGCGTTTACGTTATGTTCCTATGACAGCAAAACGCATAACAGGAATCGTTTCTCGTGGTGGTTCTATTATGGCAAAATGGTGCTTAGCACACCACAAAGAGAGCTTTTTATACACACATTTTGAAGAGATTTGCGATATTATGAAAGCCTACGATGTTGCCTTTTCTTTAGGAGATGGTTTGCGCCCTGGTTGTATTGCAGATGCTAATGACGAAGCGCAATTTGCCGAACTAGAAACCTTAGGTGAGCTTACAAAAATTGCATGGAAACATGATGTGCAGACATTTATAGAAGGCCCGGGTCACGTACCAATGCATATGATTAAAGCGAATATGGACAAGCAGCTAGAAGTTTGCGACGAAGCGCCATTTTACACCCTCGGCCCACTAACCACAGACATTGCACCCGGTTACGACCATATTACTTCTGGTATCGGTGCCGCTATGATAGGCTGGTTTGGCTGCGCTATGTTGTGCTATGTAACACCAAAAGAACACTTAGGATTACCCAATAAAGACGATGTAAGAACAGGGGTTGTTACTTATAAATTAGCAGCCCATGCGGCCGACCTTGCAAAAGGACATCCTAGTGCGCAGCATAGAGACGACGCGTTAAGTAAAGCGAGATTCGAGTTCCGTTGGGAAGACCAATTTAATCTGGCTTTAGACCCAGAACTAGCGCGCGAGTATCATGACGAAACACTGCCTGCCGATGGTGCAAAAATTGCACATTTCTGCTCCATGTGCGGTCCAAAATTCTGCTCGATGAAAATATCTCAAGAAGTACGCGATTTTGCTGCTGTTAATGAAATAAAAGGAGACGAAGTATTCGCCAAAGGAATGGAAGAGAAATCTAAAGAATTTAAAGATAAAGGGTCGGAAGTTTATTTATAAAACACTATGGAAGTTCCTTCGCCTTTTTAAGAAAAGGCGAAGGCGGGCTTTCCGTTATATCTTTTGCAGAAAAAAGCAAAAGGATGTCACTACAATCCCTAACTTATGCCAAATCTAAAACTATTAAATTTCAACTAGAAAAATGATCGTAATTATAGCACCCGAAGAAGATATTGTTAACGAAATAGAAACACTTCAT
>JAGPVI010000116.1 GCA_018067115.1 Bizionia sp.
TGCAAACGAAATAAAGAATGAAATTCGCCAATACGGTGAAGAGCCTAAAGACTCAGGAAGCTTTAAAGGTACTATGCACAGAAATTGGATGACCTTAAAATCAACGTTTTCGGGTAATAATGAAGAGGCTGTTTTAGAAGAAGCTATTAGAGGTGAAAAAGCAAGTTTAGAAGAGTACGATGCTTTAATCACAGAAAAAAATTTGCCGCCAACTATAGACGCAATGATACTAAAACACAGAAATGCTATTCAGGCAGCTTTAAACACAGATAAATTAAACGAGGATATTGTTTCATAAATTTTATAAAACACAATTATCCTAGAGAAATCCAACCGGTTTACGGTTGGATTTTTTTTTGTTTATAAAAGATTCTGTTTTATGTTATAGTACTATTCTTTATCCTTATTTTTAACCTCCCTATTTTCTCACACTTTTAAATATAATTATGTACTTAATTTTCGATACGGAAACCACAGGATTACCTAAACGTTGGGACGCTCCAATAACCGATGTAGACAACTGGCCAAGGTGTATACAAATCGCTTGGCAGCTACATGATGATATGGGACGCTGTATTGAGAGTCAGGATTATTTAATAAAACCAGATGGCTTTAATATTCCTTACGATGCTGAGAAAATTCACGGTATTTCTACCGAGCTAGCACAAGAGCAAGGTGAGGAGTTGTCTGAGGTTCTAGCTCTTTTTAATATTGCTTTAGGGAAGGCTAAGTTTGTCGTTGGGCAAAATGTAAAGTTCGATTTAAATATTATGGGAGCCGAGTTTGTGCGTGAAAACGTAACGAATGCTTTGCAAGAGCTTCCCGTTTTAGACACGTGTACAGAACATACGGCAAGTTTATGTGAGATTCCTGGAGGGCGTTATGGTAAATTTAAATTGCCAACACTAACAGAGTTACACCAGTATTTGTTTGGAACACCATTTTCTGAAGCCCACAATGCTACGGCCGATGTTGAAGCAACAACCCGTTGTTTTTTAGAACTTATCCGAAGACAGCAGTACACAATAGAGCAATTGGATGTGCAGCCGGATTATTTCGAGCGTTTTTCGAAAGAGAATCCGCAAACGATTCAATTAATCGGACTCAAGCATATCAACCTTAAACGTGAGAGTGCTAAAATAGCGGAGCGTTTAAGACAAAAAGAAACTACAGGAATCTCTGCCGAAGAGATTAAAGAAAATATACAAGATCTTAAAGCTGTAGATTTTGTTCATCTTCACAACCATTCGCAGTTTTCGGTATTGCAGTCCACAATGAGTGTTGTAGATATTGTTGCCGAAGCGGCATCACATCATATGCCTGCGGTTGCCCTAACCGACCATGCAAATATGATGGGCGCTTTTCACTTTATTAATGCTGTAAACAGGCATAATAGCAGTGCTAAGGCTAAAATTGAAGAGGCAGAAGCAAAAGGAGAAACACCTCGGGTTAAAGAAATAAAGCCCATTTTAGGGTGTGAATTCTTTGTGTGCGAAAACCACTTAGATAAAACACGAAAAGACAACGGGTACCAGGTTGTTTTAATTGCAAAAAATAAAAATGGATACCATAATCTGGCTAAGCTATCGTCGCACGCCTTCGTTAGTGGGTTTTATTATGTGCCTAGAATCGATAAAAAATTAATAGAACAATATAAAGAAGACTTAATTGTGCTTACCGGAAACTTATACGGTGAAGTGCCAAGTAAAGTTTTAAACGTTGGAGAACACCAAGCGGAAGAAGCATTATTATGGTGGAAAGAGCAATTTGGAGCCGATTTGTATGTCGAGCTTATGCGTCACGGTCAGGAAGACGAAAACCGCGTGAACCCAACCTTAATAAAATTCGCAAATACGCATAATATAAAATTGGTAGCAACCAATAATACCTATTATGCTAAGCAAGGTGATGCCAATGCACACGATATTTTATTGTGTGTAAAAGATGGTGAAAAACAATCGACTCCAATTGGTCGCGGGCGTGGGTATCGTTACGGTATGCCAAATCAAGAGTATTATTTCAAGTCGGCACAAGAGATGAAAAACCTCTTTAAAGATGTGCCCGACGCTATTAGTAATACCGAAGAGATTGTAAATAAAATTGAAGCCTATCAACTAGCGAGAGATGTTTTATTACCTGCCTTCGATATTCCTGAGCAGTTTATGCACGCCGATGATAAAACGGATGGTGGAAAACGTGGAGAGAATGCATTTTTAAGACATATTACTTACGAGGGAGCAAAGAAAAGATATGGTGAAGAGCTATCGGACGTCGTTATAGAGCGTTTAGATTTCGAATTAAGTGTTATTGAGAAAACGGGATACCCTGGGTATTTCTTAATTGTAGAAGATTTTATTCGCGAAGCCAGGAATATGGATGTTTCTGTGGGGCCGGGACGTGGATCGGCAGCCGGATCGGTGGTAGCTTACTGTTTGTGGATTACAAACATCGACCCGCTATTGTATAATCTGCTTTTTGAGCGTTTCTTGAATCCCGATCGTGTGAGTATGCCCGATATTGATATTGATTTTGATGATGAAGGACGTAGTCGCGTTATGGATTATGTTATCAATAAATACGGGAGTAATCAGGTAGCGCAAATTATTACTTATGGTACAATGGCGGCTAAATCCTCTATTCGAGATACTGCCAGAGTATTAGACTTGCCCCTTTTTGATGCCGATAGGATAGCGAAGTTAATTCCTAATATGTCTAAGCTGAATAAAATATTCGGTTTAAGTGATAAAGAATTAAGCGCAAAATTTAGAGCTGAAGATTTAGAGAAAGTAAACGAGCTAATTAATATCGCCGATGGAAGCGATTTGCAAGCTGAAACTTTAAACCTAGCAAGAACGCTAGAAGGATCGGTAAGAAACACAGGTATTCACGCCTGCGGGGTAATTATTACGCCAGATGATATAACGAAATTCGTTCCAGTTGCACTAGCTAAGGATTCCGATCTATACGTTACCCAATTCGATAACTCCGTTGTGGAAGATGCCGGA
Organism: Bizionia sp.; assembly: GCA_018067115.1. Classification (GTDB taxonomy): domain Bacteria; phylum Bacteroidota; class Bacteroidia; order Flavobacteriales; family Flavobacteriaceae; genus Bizionia. Next base: position 3,006 of record JAGPVI010000116.1, read on the forward strand.
TTATTAAAAATGGACTTTTTGGGGTTAAAAACACTAACCCTAATTAAAGATACTGTAAAAATTGTTAAAGCAAAACACGATATTCTATTAGATCCCGATAGCTTTCCGCTAGACGATGTAAAAACGTACGAGTTATTTCAACGTGGTGAAACGGTTGGTGTTTTCCAATACGAATCACCAGGGATGCAAAAGCACTTAAAGGATTTAAAACCATCGGTTTTCGACGATTTAATTGCAATGAATGCCTTGTACCGTCCGGGACCAATGGAGTATATCCCAAGTTTTGTACGTCGTAAACACGGGGATGAAGATATTGAGTACGATTTACCAGCAATGGAAGAGTATTTAAAAGAAACCTACGGTATTACGGTTTACCAAGAGCAGGTAATGCTATTGTCGCAAAAACTTGCCGATTTTACCAAAGGTGAAGCCGATGTCTTGCGTAAAGCAATGGGTAAAAAGCAAATTGCCGTACTAGATAAAATGAAACCTAAATTTATCGAGCAAGCCAGTGCTAAAGGGCACGATGCTAAAAAGCTTGAGAAAATTTGGAAAGACTGGGAGGCCTTTGCAAGTTACGCCTTTAATAAATCGCACTCCACATGTTATGCGTGGATTGCTTACCAAACAGCGTACTTAAAAGCGCATTACCCTGCAGAATATATGGCAGCCGTATTGTCTAATAATATGAATGACATTAAGCAGGTCACTTTCTTTATGGAAGAATGTAAGCGCATGAAACTAGATGTCCTTGGGCCAGATGTTAACGAATCGTATTATAAATTTTCAGTAAATAAAGATTATGCCGTTCGTTTTGGAATGGGGGCCATAAAAGGAGTAGGGCACGGTGCTGTAATGACGATTGTTAATAATAGAAAAGATGGCGATTACAAGTCTATTTTCGACTTAACAAAACGTATCGACTTGCGAGCAGCCAATAAAAAAGCCTTCGAAAACTTGGCGTTAGCTGGAGGGTTCGATTGTTTTGCAGACACACATAGAGCACAATACTTCCATAAGGAAGGTAGCGAATTAACATTTTTAGAAAAAGCAATTCGTTACGGTGCCAAGCACCAGGAAAATGAAAACTCAGCACAGGTTAGTTTATTTGGAGGTGCCAGCGATGTGCAAATTGAAGAACCTCAAGTGCCGCCATGCGAAACTTGGGGTACGATGGAGAAGCTAGCCCAAGAACGAGAAGTTGTTGGGGTGTATATTTCAGGGCACCCGTTAGATGATTTTAGAACCGAAATGAAAAATTTCTGCTCCGGTACTATTTCATATTTTACAGATTTAGCACCACACGTTAATAAAGATATTACGTTTGGAGGTGTGGTTACCGATGTGCAACATCGCGTCAGTAAGCAAGGAAAAGGTTGGGCGCTTTTTACAATTGAAGATTATACAGATTCCTACGAGTTTCGTATTTTTGGAGAAGAGTATTTAAAACACCGTCATTTTTTAATGATAAATAGCTTCGTTCACGTTAAAGTATTCGTGCGCGAAGGATGGGTAAATCGCGATACTGGTAAAAAAAGTGACCCGCGCTTGCAGTTCAATAGTTTTCAGTTGCTGCACGATGTTATGGATAAATATGTTCGTAAATTGTCCATTCAGCTTAATATTAGAGAATTAGAGTCCGAAAAAATTCAGAAACTAAAAGGGGTAATCGCTATGCATCCGGGAAGTCATTTACTAGATTTTGTAGTGTACGATAATAAAGAGCAGATTAAATTAGAAATGACTAGTCGAAGACAAAAAGTGAAGGTCTCTCAAGAATTGTTAGACGAACTCGAAGAACAGCAAGTCCTTTATAAATTAAATTAAAAACGCAGTAACGATAGTACAAACCAATAAAGCAATAAAAAAAACAAATTGGCAGGTTATACCCTTTGGCACTTTTTTTGACTAATATTGCATATAAACACGAAGTAAAACACATTAAAAAACATAATATTATGGCATTAGAAATCACAGATGCAAATTTCGAAGAAACAGTTTTAAAAAGCGACAAACCAGTAATGGTAGACTTTTGGGCAGCTTGGTGTGGACCATGTAGAATGGTGGGGCCAATCATAGACGAGGTAAGTAAAGAATACGACGGTAAAGCGGTTGTAGGGAAGCTAGACGTAGATGCAAACCAAGAATTTGCAGCAAAATATGGTGTGCGTAATATTCCAACTGTATTAATATTCCAAAACGGAGAAGTTGTAGGTAGACAAGTAGGTGTAGCGCCTAAAAATGCTTACACAGAGGCTATCGACGCGCTTTTGTAGTATAAAATTATAAAGAGTATAGAAAAGGTTTGCTGTTATGGCAAACCTTTTTTAGTTTAGGGTATTATTAAGTTGGGCGATTTTTGTTTTACTTAAGGTAAAACAAAACCAGGCTCTCGCAACTCGCTTCCCGAGACAAACCGGGAGAGCTCAAACAGATTGCTCCATCCTTAACGCATAAGCAACATATGAATTTAACAGACGAATTACATAAAGCTGGAGGGTTTAAAAATCTAGAGCATTTGGCCAAACAAGTTGTCGAAGGATTTGTGTCTGGAATGCATAAGAGTCCGTTTCACGGGTTTTCAGCAGAGTTTGCAGAGCATAAAATTTATAATCAAGGCGAGAGTACGCGTCATATTGATTGGAAGCTCTACGCAAAATCAGATAAGTTGTATACCAAGAGTTACGACGACGAAACCAATTTGCGTTGTCATATTATTTTAGATAATAGTAGCTCGATGCATTATCCAGAAATCCAGAGCTTCTCTATAGATCATTTAAATAAAATAGCCTTTTCTGCTTTGGCAGCTGCCGCCTTAATGCATATTTTAAAAAAACAACGCGATGCAATAGGTTTAAGTATCTATAGTGATGCCTACGACTTTTATGCTAGCGAAAAGGGGAGTGAACGCCACCACCAGATGTTATTAGGGCAGTTAAGCAACACAGTTCTCTCTAAAGCCGCTAATAAAGAAACTGAAACCTATAAGTATTTGCATCAAATTGCAGAGAAGATACATAGGCGTTCGCTAATATTCGTTTTTACAGATATGTTTCAAACGGCAACCAATCACGATAAGCTGTTCGAAGCCCTAAGGCATTTAAAACATAATAAGCACGAAGTCGTGTTGTTTCATGTTTTCGATAAGCAAAAAGAGTATCATTTTGATTTCGATAACACCCCAAAACGGTTTATTGATGTTGAAACGGGAGAGCATATTAATTTATATTCGGAGGTTGTGAAAGAAAATTACGAAAAAATGATAAAAACTTATTTCGACGAATTACGAGTAAAATGTGGGCAGAATAAAATCAAATACATTGAGGCTGACGTTAATAGCGGTTTCGATGCTATTCTTACGAGTTACATGTTGGAACGACAAAAGTTCATTTAATAAAAAAAAATGAAAAAAAGTTTCGAAAAGGTTTGTGTAAGTGAAAATGTATACTATCTTTGCACTCGCAATAACGCAACGGTCTGGTAGTTCAGCTGGTTAGAATGTCGCCCTGTCACGGCGAAGGTCGCGGGTTCGAGTCCCGTCCAGACCGCTAAAAATTGCTAAAGCTTCAAAGAAATTTGAAGCTTTTTTTGGCGATAAAATTTAGTTGTGTTGTTTTGACGGATGTAGTAGTCTGTCAATGTGGTAGAGGCTATTAAGTAGCTTAAACCGATGAGAAGCTTTCCTTTTTTCTTTTAGAAAATAGGGATGCTTTTTTGTTTTAAGCCTGTTTGGAAAAACCTCAAAAAGACTTATTACTATTTATTGCCTTAATAGAACAGTTAGAGTTGTTCTATAGCCTTTTAATAATAGCTCTAAAAGCGTTGTCATTCTTATTTTTTTCCTTCTTTAATTATAGTTGCGTGTCTCTTAATTACTAGGTGTCTAAATGGCCTGGTCTGCTCGTGTAATTTAGTATGTCTTGCGTGTTGTTAATGGTGTGATTTGGATACGGGTTAAATATTGTCTTAACGCCTAATGACCTCATTTCTATGGATGGTTATAAGTAGTGCGTGAAAACTTTCTGTTAAGATTTATCTTCTTTCCTTTCCTCTGGAATCTGTGCTCTTTTTTTAGCTTCTATCCGTACTTTGTTTTACCTTTGTTATAATGTTAAGTATTGTCTTATTATTAAAACAGTGTGTATTTAATTTAGTTGCTAGCTGAGATGGTCAGTAATTCTAATGAGGGGAGAAATAGAAAGGCTAGCTAATCATCTGTTTTATGTTTAAGAGAGTAGTGGGTTTAATTAATTTGGTATTCCGTGGTTTTTGTCGCTTCAATTTTATGGTTGCTTCTGTTTGCTATCTTCAGAAGTATAGTGTTTAGTATTGCCCAGCATTTGTGTTTCATAAGGTTTTTTCAGTTTAATAATTGTATCTAGGAATTATTAATGGGGGGCTAAAGTGGTCGCCTATACTGGAGGTGAAACTGAAATAAGTACCCCATGGTTATAAGAACCGCTGATTACCCAGGAGGTTCAAAGATATCTAGTTGATACGTTTCCATAAGTAGCTATTACGTCAAAAGAATACCAAATAGTAGGGTTAAAAATAAATTGATGCTGTTCAGTGAGCCGAAATCATAATTTAGAATCGTTTTGAAAGGTGATTACTGTAAAAGCAGCGGTCAATGTCGAGATTACAGTTGTTCTAAAGTCTTCTCGAGGGCTATCTATGCTTACAAAATGCAAATAGAGGTTATATATTAAGGACAAACACAAAACGGTAATTCAAATAAAAAGTGCAATAAAACGGTATTGTAATCTATTGATAATAAAGCGTTTTGGGATCGTAAAAATAAAGTTTCAAAAAAACATTTAAAAAGGTAGTTATTAA
>JAGPVI010000121.1 GCA_018067115.1 Bizionia sp.
GTCTCTAAACACATTAAAGGCAGATAATTGGTTAAGCTCTTTTGAAGATGCGAAAAAAATAGCTTTAGCAACCAATAAATTAGTTTTAGTAGATTTTTGGGCGTCTTGGTGTGGCCCTTGTAAACGTATGGATGCGGAGTCTTGGAATAAAGATGAAGTTAAAGTATTGATGAATAATTATGTTGCTGTTAAAATAGATTTAGATATAAATAAAAGTTTGGCGTTAAAATATGGTGTTAAAGGGATTCCTTATGTTTTTATAATGGATGGAAATGGGAAAGTGATTTATGAACAAATGGGGTATAAGCGTAAAAGTGAGGTTATGGAGCTTTTAAAGACTTACGCTTTAGACACAGAATTCTTAAATCGCGATTTAATTAATTACCATAAAAAAGAAAGTTTTGCCAATACGTACAGGTTAGCATGTAAATATCAGGACTATTCAATGTATTTGGAGGCGCATTTAAAATCTAATTTTTTAGAAGCTTCAGATGTATATTTTAAGGAGGCTGAGAAGGCTTTAAAAGATAGCAAGGTGAAGAATAAACAGTTTTTTGAACAGAGAATAGAATTACACGATATCCAGAAAAATTTAATTCTAAATAAATCTAAAAAAGCATTAAAACAACTGGAGAGAATTAGTAAGAAAGGGATAGATGATAAAAATATTTCCTTTTATAATTTTTTGCAATATATAGCGAATAAAGATGGTGAAAATATAGAAGAAAGAAATTTGCTAAGTAAAGAGCTTTCTGATAATGATTTAAAAAAAGCAGCATTGTTTTTTAGGTCGTAAAATATCAATAAAATGGAATTTCTATTACACTATTTCGAAACCATTCCATCGGCACACCGAAGTCTATTACTTATTGGTGGTATTACTGTATTTTGGCTTTTGGAAGGCGCATTGCCACTATTTAAATTCAAGTACAAGAAATGGAAGCACGCGTGGCCGAATTTGTTTTTTACCTTTACAACGGTAATTATTAATTTTGCATTGGCTTTTTTATTGCTAAAAACCGCCGATTGGGTGACGGTAAATAATTTCGGACTTATAAATTGGCTGCCAGAAATGCCGCTATGGTTGTATATTATTCTCGGAGTTTTATTATTAGATTTTATTGGAGCTTACTTAGCACATTATGTCGAGCATAAAGTAAAACCGTTATGGAAGATTCATTTGGTACATCACTCCGATCATCATGTAGACACTACAACAGCCAATAGGCACCATCCTTTAGAAAGTATAATTCGGTTTGGATTTACGTTGCTTGGCGTATTTATTATTGGAACCCCCATTGCCATTGTGTTTTTGTATCAATCTTTATCACTTATTGCGACCCAGTTTACACACGCCAATATTAAAATGCCTAAAACAGCAGATAAAATATTAAGTTATGTGTTTATCTCTCCAGATATGCATAAAGTTCACCATCATTACAAACTGCCATACACAGATTCTAATTACGGAAATATTTTTTCGATTTGGGATAGACTTTTCGGAACCTATATGGAATACGATCGTGAACAGATTGTTTACGGAGTTGATACGTTTCCAAATGCCGACGACAATGCTAGTTTAAAGCACTTATTAAAACAGCCCTTTCATAACTATAGGCATCCCGAAACCAATTCGCATAACTCAGTATTATAAGCATCGAATCTCGCAATTCTTTATGGAAACCAAGTGAACGTAAACGGTATTGCTTTTTAGAAAAGGTATGCTTTTTGATTTACTTATAAATCTATACCCATTCCATAAAAGAGTGATAGTTGATTGATTATGCAGGTGCTGGTCAGATATTGTGGAGTTTAATCGAATAAATTATGCGTTACAACAAATATTTCCTAATTTAAATCATAGCATACCTTATAAGTGTAAAATGCGACATATTATTGCACTTTTAAATTGAATTGATTTTTAACGAAGCTATTTTAAAAGTAATTTTTATACAATGAAAAATCTTAAAACCTTATACCTTTTATTGGCAGCCATTTTTATAGGTGTGGTTGGCTATTCTCAGGATAAGCCCATAACCACCTTCACCAGGAATATAAATGATAATGCTAAAGGTTTAGAGCAAAGTTTAAGTCCTGGTTTAGATACTCTGAGACTTAAAAGTGACAAGGATATTATAAGGGTGAACTTTATTAGTCATACTCAAAAAGAAACTATAAAAATAGACGTTTTAAACAAAGAAGTAAATATTCCGTTGTATCACTTCGTTGAGGGACGCTATACTATTGCGGTATATAGAGATAACAAAATTATAGTAATGGGGTTCGATCGTGTACTTCCAATTAAAAAGCCAGCGCATGCGGTTGGAGATTTAGAAGAGAGTATTTTAAGAGCTAGTTTACCAGATGAGGAGTTAGTTGCAAGACATCTTACACCATTAAAACGAGAAGCTGTTCTTGCCCAATCTAACGCTATAAAAGTGGAGTCTAATAATTCGCTGACAACTGATGTAAAGGAGCTGATTGATATACCACCAAAAAAAGAAAGTATTATAGCAGTTAGTATTCCGCAAAATAACAGTGAAATAGTATCTAAAGATATCGAGGTTGCGCCAAAAGATATTAAAGAGAGTATTAATCGAAATATTCTAAAAGAAGCTGTAAAAGAAAAAGTAGCTGTTGTTGTACAGGAAGATGTTAAGCCTATAGAAATTAGTAAAGAGAATCTTGTAGAAACTCCAAAAGTTTCTGTTAATAAAAGCACCAAGAATAATGCGGGGTTATTAAATAACGTTTTAGGATCCCCAAAAGACAGAAGTAATTCTCAGGAAATGGCAAGCAATAAAAAAGAACGCATAGAGTCTTCAGGTATTGTAGAAGGTGTTCAGCGAGATTCTCTTCAAATTAATCCAATACCGAGAACGCCAAGAGAGCATCAAAGAGATTCTATTATAGTAAGAAAAGCAAGTTATAATATTACAGATAAAGGTTCTCCAGAATTAGAAAAAGAAACACGAGAAGAGTACCGCCAGCGTAACCTGAGACCTAACGGTACAAAATACGATTAGTTATAAATAAAATATTTTTCCCTTAATTTTTCAAAAGATTCTAAGCCACTTTTCCAAGTGGCTTTTATTTGCGCTTCAGTTAAGCCTTCTTCAATTTGTTGTTGCAGTTTTTTTGTACCCGCCAGCTTTGTGAAAAAACCATTACTTATAAAAAAATCAGACTTGTTTTTAGTTGCATTGTAAGCGTTAATCAAATAGCTTAAATTTAAGTGGTTTAATGTTTTTTCTGTCGTTAAATTATAACCGTGGCACACCTTATTTTCATATTTCGGGTATTTCGCACCTTCATTTGGTTGTGGTGTGAATTCAAAAGAAGCACCTGTTAAATACGGTGAGCCATAAATTTGAAATTGTAAGTTGGTTCCACGACCAGCGCTTACATTAGTGCCTTCAAAGAAACACAAGCTAGGGTAGAGGTTTATAGATTTGTCATTTGGCAAGTTTGGAGATGGTTTAATGGGTAGGTTATACGCCATTGTGCGATTGTAGTTTTTAACAGGAATAACAGCTAGTTCGCAACGTGCTTTATTATCCAGCCACTGCTCTCCATTAATCATTTTAGCATATTCGCCAATTGTTAATCCGTGAACCACAGGAATAGGATGCATACCTACAAAACTTTGGTGCTGAGGTTCTAAAATTGGACCGTCTATGTAATGACCATTAGGATTCGGTCTATCTAAAATAAGTACAGGAATTCCTTGCTCGGCACAGGCCTCCATTACATAATGCAACGAAGAAATATACGTGTAAAAACGCGCACCCACATCCTGAATATCGAAAACCACCACATCAATACCTTGCAATTGCTCGGCGCTAGGTTTTTTATTTTTCCCGTAAAGCGATACTATTGGCAGTCCTGTTTTAGTATCAATACCATCTTTTACAATCTCACCAGCATCAGCAGTACCGCGAAAACCGTGCTCTGGTGCAAATACTTTTTTTACGTCTATATTTAAGAGGAGTAACGAGTCTACTAAATGCGTGTACGTGGTCTCTGCTTCATTTTTAAAAATAACAGTAGTTTGGTTAGCAACAATAGCCACACGTTTACCGTTAAGAAGAGGTAAGTAGCGTTCGGTTTGATTAGCGCCAACTTTAATTTTAGTCGTCGCTTCAGCTTTACCAGTTGTAGTTTTAGATGCTTTAATAACACCCTTTATAGGATTTGTGTTGGCACTAGACTCACTTCCGCAAGAAAACCCTAAAAAAAGAAATAATAAAACTGTATTTTTGAACAAAGTTAATCCCATAATTATAATTTGAATTTCGAATATTTTATAGCTAAACGTTTTATAGACTCTAAAACGTATAAAAGTAGTATATCGGCACCAATAATAAAAATTGGTATCGTTGCAATTGCATTAGGCATAATTGTTATGCTAATCGCTATTGCTACCGGTATTGGTTTAGAGCAGAAAATTAGAGAAAAAGTAATTGCTTTTAACGGGCATACTATAATCTCAAAATACGACACTAATAATTCGCAGGAAAGTATAAAACCTATTAGTAATAAGCAAGCGTTTTATCCAAATTTCACTACAGTAGACGGCATTAAACACATTCAAGGCGTAGCAACAAAATCGGGCGTTATCCGCAAAGAAGATGTTTACGAGTATGTTATGGTTAAAGGTGTTGGGGCCGATTATGATTGGACGTATTTTAAAGAATACCTAGTAGAAGGTAAACTACCCGATTTTTCAGGAAAGCGTAACGAAGAGCTTTTAGTGTCTCGGTATTTAGCCAATAGATTGCATTTAAATGTGGGAGATAATATTAATACTTATTTCTTAAAAGATGACGAAAGGCAACCGCCAAGCATTCTTACGTATACCATAGTTGGTGTTTATAATTCTGGTTTTAAAGATTTCGATCAGTTATTTGTTATTGGCGATATTAAGCACGTACAGCGTCTTAACAGGTGGGAAGACGATCAAGTGGGGAATTTTGAAGTATTTATAGACAATTACAATCTATTAGATCAAAAAGACGAAGCGATTTATAAAGCGATTCCGTCAACCTTAAAAACCGAAAAAGTATCCGATAGATTTTATACTATTTTCGAATGGATAAGTATTTTCGACAAGAATATTTATGGTATAATAGGTATTATGATTCTTGTTGCGGGCATTAACATGATAACTGCTTTATTGGTTCTTATTCTGGAACGCACCCAAGTTATCGGTATCTTAAAAGCCCTAGGAAGTAGTAATGTTAGCGTACGCAAAATATTTCTATACAACGCCACATACCTTATTATAGTCGGTTTATTTTGGGGAAACCTTATTGGCTTAACACTATTATTTGCACAAAAATATCTTAATTTATTCCCCTTAGATCCAGACACGTATTATGTGTCGTCGGTGCCAGTATACTTAAATATAGGTTATGTTTTAGCCTTAAATCTAGGCACATTTGTGTTATGTATGGCAATGCTTTTAATCCCGTCTTATATTATCACAAAAATTTCGCCAGTAAAAGCGATTAGGTTCGAGTAGATGTCTTTGGGCGTTACCTAAAGGTCGGGCTCTCGCTAGTCGCTTCCCGAGAAAAACCGGGAGAGCTCCAACAATAGCTCCATCCCTAACGCATTTATATGCTCATATTTAGCAAAACAGCTAAGAATTCTTTACTTTTGCCACAGTAAAAAAAGACTATGGAATACGCAAAAAATATATTAGAAACTATTGGTAACACACCATTAGTTAAGATTAATACATTAACAAAGGACTTACCGTGTTTGGTACTTTCAAAATACGAAACTTTTAACCCTGGAAACTCGGTAAAAGACCGTATGGCAGTACAAATGATTGCCGACGCAGAAGCCGATGGCCGTTTAAAACCAGGAGGAACCATTATAGAAGGAACTTCAGGGAATACCGGAATGGGCCTAGCTTTAGCGGCTATTGTAAAAGGTTACAAATGTATTTTTGTAATGGCAGATAAGCAATCTAAAGAAAAAGTAGATATGCTTAAAGCGGTAGGTGCAGAAGTGGTAGTTTGTCCTACAGCCGTAGAGCCAGACGATCCCCGTTCTTACTATTCTGTATCTAAACGTTTAGGAGAAGAGACGCCAAATTCGTGGTACGTTAACCAATACGATAACCCAAGCAATACCAAGGCACATTACGAAAGTACTGGGCCAGAAATATGGAAACAAACCGATGGTAAAATCACACACTTTGTAGTAGGTGTTGGTACCGGAGGAACGATCTCGGGTGTTGGTAAATACCTAAAAGAACAAAACCCTAACGTAAAAATATGGGGAGTAGATACCTATGGATCGGTATTTAAAAAATATCACGAAACAGGAATTTTCGATGAAAATGAAATCTATCCTTATGTAACAGAAGGAATAGGAGAAGATATTTTACCAAAAAATGTAGACTTTTCAATTATCGATGGCTTTACAAAAGTAACCGATAAAGATGCGGCGGTGTATACGCAGCGTTTGGCTAAAGAAGAAGGTATGTTTTTAGGAAACAGTGCGGGAGCTGCCATTAAAGGTGTTTTACAATTAAAAGAGCATTTTACAAAAGACGATGTAGTAGTGGTATTATTTCATGATCACGGGAGTCGTTATGTAGGGAAAATGTTTAATGACGATTGGATGCGAGAAATGGGGTATATCGAATAGTTAAACGATTCTCCATCTATTAAATAATATGTAAAAAAGTATAGCCCATAAAGCTATACTTTTTTTTTGTGCCAAGTTACTAGTAGATATTTTGTATTGTATTTAAAACTAATTACTTAAATTAGTGAGATGCAAGAAGATTTCTTACATTATTTATGGAAACATAAAAAGTTTCAAACCCATGCGCTTCAAACCGCTAGTATGCAGCCTATTTTATTAAGTGCTGTAGGTGAGCATAATCTTAATTCTGGTCCCGATTTTTTTAATGCTAAGCTTCAAATTGGAGAGCAATTATGGGCTGGAAATGTAGAAATTCATATAAAATCTAGCGATTGGTATGTGCATAATCATGAAACAGACCCTAATTACGATAATGTAATTCTTCACGTGGTATGGGAACACGATACAGAAATTTTCAGAAAAGATAATACAGTAATTCCTACTCTTGAATTAAAGCATTATGTGTCTGAAACGGCAGTCACAGCTTACAAGTCACTATTTAATGGTGCACAGCAGTGGATTAATTGCGAAAAGAATTTAGGGTCGGTAGATTCTTTTATTACTACTAATTGGTTAGAGCGTTTGTATATGGAACGCTTGGAACGAAAAGCCGATGTAATAGCTCAGAGTTTAGCGCAGAATAAAAATAATTGGGAGGCCGTTTTGTTTACATTACTTTGCAAGAATTTCGGACTTAAAGTAAACGGAGACGCATTTTACAGTCTGGCTAATGCCATCGATTTTGCGGTATTTCGGAAACAGCAATCTAAAGCACTTAGTATGGAAGCCTTATTATTTGGTCAAGGACAGTTACTGGAAATAGATTGCCAAGACCCTTATTTTTTGAGTCTTAAAAAAGAATATGGCTTTTTAAAGCAAAAATTTAGTTTACAAGCGCAAGCGGGTGTGCCTATGCAGTTTTTTAGATTGCGACCTCCAAATTTCCCTACTATTCGTTTATCGCAATTAGCACAAGTTTATTTTGTAAATCAGAATGTGTTTTCAAAAGTTATAGAAGCAAAAACGCTAAATGATTATTATAAGTTGTTTTCTGTAGAAACTTCAGAGTATTGGAAAAGCCATTATACGTTCAATAAAGAATCAAATCCACTCAAAAAGAAAGTCACGAAAGCGTTTGTCGACTTGCTATTAATTAATACCATTATCCCACTAAAATTTAGCTATTCAAAATATAAAGGACAAGCAATTGAAGAGGAGCTTTTGTCGCTAATTGCTGCTATATCCGCAGAGAAAAATAGTGTTGTAACAAAGTTTAGAGGTTTAAAGCTAGATGCTAAATCGGCTTTAGAATCGCAAGCCGTCTTACAATTAAAATCCGAATATTGCGATAAGAATAGGTGTTTACAATGTGCGGTTGGAAATACGTTGTTAAACGCAAGTATTTAACAGTGTATTCAAAATTAGATGGCTAAGCTTTAACATTTTTTAGTAAATTGCACTATGAATATTTTTTATAAACCAGTATTGTTTTTCCAAAAACACGGGTACTACGTTTGTCAGCGTATCGCCGATAGGCTTGGGATTCGTGCAAAGGTGGTACGAACATCTTTTATGTATCTTACTTTTGTGACCTTAGGTTTTGGTTTTGCGTTATACCTTTTTCTGGCCTTTTGGATTCGGATTAAAGATTTCGTCTATTCTAAACGAACATCGGTTTTCGATTTGTAATGTATGCAAAACTCTATCATTCGATTTTTTAGAACCAAAATTTATACAGCGTTAACCTTACTCGCTTTGGTGTTAATATTTGGGGTGTTAGGGTTTAGGACAATTTCTGGCTACTCGTGGATAGACTCTTTATACATGACGGTAATTACTATTACCACTGTTGGTTTTGGAGAGGTCCAGCCCTTAGACGACGCATCGAAAATATTTACAGTCTTACTTATTTTATTTAGTGTTATTATAGTTGGGTATGCCTTAACGGTTATTACCGAATATATCTTAAGCCGCAATAATCTCGAGGAATTAAAACAAAAGAATATGCAGAAAAAAATTGATAGTTTAAAGAATCATATTATAATTTGTGGCTACGGACGAAATGGAAAGCAAGCCGCTAAAAAGCTATTAAACTATGAAAAGGCATTTGTTATAATTGAAAAAAACAAAGAGATTATAGAAAAGTACCAATCGGAAGAGATTTCTTTTGTTTTAGGAAACGCCAATGAAGATGAGGTGCTTTTAGAAGCGGGAGTAGATAGAGCGAGTACCTTAATTTCTGCATTGCCTAACGATGCAGATAATTTATTTATAGTGCTTTCTGCGCGCCAAATAAATAGCACAATGACTATTATTAGTCGTGCCTCTCAAGAAACTTCTTATAAAAAATTAAAATTAGCAGGTGCTAACAATGTAATATTACCAGACCGAATTGGAGGAGATCATATGGCCTCTTTAGTAGTTGCTCCAGATTTAATTGAGTTTATCGATAACCTATCTATAATAGGGAAATCGAATATTAATATCGAAGAAATTCAAGTTAATAAACTCTATAATGTTTCTGCTAACGTAAAGACTATTAGAGATTTAGATTTAAGAAATAAGACAGGCTGTTCTGTTATAGGCTTTAAAGCCACTAATGGCGATTATGTTGTAAACCCAGAGGCAGAAACTAAATTAGTCCCCAATTCTAAAATCATTGTTTTAGGTCGCCCAGAGCAAATTAATAAATTAAATTCAATATATAATTTGGATTAGATCATACTATTTTACTAGCAGTGCTTTAAAAACTCATCAATTTTTCGCATATTGCTAACCTTTTACTAACAAATAATTAACATATATCTTATTATGAAGAAATTTCTTCTGTCACTTTTTTCAATTATAATCCCCTTTTTAACATTTGCACAGGAATTTGAGATCGTTGGCGAAACTCTAAATCCATCAAATGCTATAAACGATGGTGTTATAAATATTGCGGTTAAAGGCGGTGTTGAGCCTTATACATACCGATGGAATCAACAAAGTACATCTTTAAAATCTAATCAAGCAGTAGGACTTACAGAAGGTATTCCTTACACGGTAGTTGTAACCGATGCCGTGGGCGCGAGTAAAACAGCTGTTTTTACCGTAGAGACAGAAGCAATAACCGAAGTTTTTAATGGATTAATGACACCTGCAGTTAGTGCTTTAGGTTCCATTCTTTTCTGGGATCCATTTGCTGCAGTAGGAGTATATGACCCTGTTGTTTATGCCGATGTAAAACAAATAGGAATTCCGAATTGGACTAACGATATTGAAAATAAATACACGCTTAAAAAATGGCTTAAAGCCGATGGGGGGAAAGTTAAAACTGATGAACCAATAGCTATTGTTCTTGACAAGTTAAATAATGAAGTCATTGTTACCTCTACAGGGAAAGGAACTTTAAAACAGTTAACTCCTGAAGGGAAAGTTATATATAATTCTAATAATGCGCAACATGTTATCGAACAAGGTGCGCATTTTTTCGCTGAAATAAATTATGATAAACCTATTGTATTAACGCATCCCAATGGAGACCCGCTTACTAAACCTATTTCATTTATCGTTATCTGGTTAGTATTTGCGGCTTTATTTTTTACATTAAGAATGGGGTTTATTAACATCCGCGGATTTAAGCACGCTATAGATTTAGCACGTGGTAAATATGATGATCCTGATGCCCCAGGACAAGTAACACATTTTCAAGCTTTAGCCACTGCCGTTTCAGGAACTGTAGGTTTAGGTAACATTGCAGGTGTGGCCGTAGCGGTTTCTTTAGGAGGTGCTGGAGCAACATTCTGGATGATTGTTTGTGGATTGCTAGGTATGTCTATGAAATTTGTAGAGTGTACATTAGGAGTAAAGTATCGTGATATTCTTCCTGATGGTAGAGTATTTGGAGGACCAATGAACTATTTACGTTACGGTTTTGAAAAACGTAATATGAAAAGTTTTGGTAAAGTCCTTGCAGGAATGTTTGCTGTTTTGGCTGTTGGAGCTTCTTTTGGAGGAGGTAATATGTTTCAAGCCAACCAAGCATTCGAGCAAATGTCAGGACAATTTCCAGTACTAGCTGGTCATGGGTTTTATTTCGGTATAGCAACTGCAATTTTAGTGGGTATTGTAATTATTGGAGGAATTAATAGTATCGCAAAAGTAACAGGGCGAGTAGTACCTGTTATGGCGTCTCTTTATATTGTGGCTGCACTTGCCGTAATTATAATGAATATTCAAAATATAGGTCCAGCTTTTTCAGCTATCGTTGATGGTGCATTTAGTCCATCTGCTTTAAAGGGTGGAGTTATTGGAGTATTAGTTGTTGGTTTCCAACGTGCTGCTTTTTCAAATGAAGCAGGTGTAGGTTCTGCTGCCATTGCGCACAGTACAGCAAAAACAAATCACCCACCATCAGAAGGTTTTGTAGCATTATTAGAACCGTTTATAGATACAGTAGTTGTTTGTACATTAACAGCTCTTGTATTAATTTTTACAGGTATGCACGAGGTTGAAGGCTTAGCAGGAGCGCAGTTAACATCTGATGCTTTTGGAAGTCAGATCTCTTGGTTCCCTTACGTATTGGCTTTAGCAGTGTTCTTATTCGCTTTCTCTACAATGATTTCTTGGTCTTACTACGGAATGAGAGCTTGGACATATTT
>JAGPVI010000217.1 GCA_018067115.1 Bizionia sp.
CGTTAATTGAAGCCGTTTCGTGCTTTCCTGTTAAGCGTTGGTCGTTAAACTCACCGTAAACAGCGATATGTTCTTTTACAAGAGGTCTAAAGGCTTCACATATTTTCTTGTAAGTTTCTTTGCTTCCGCAAGTTCTAAGCGTGTGATTTGAGAAATTAGCGTGCATTCCAGAGCCGTTCCAATCGGTGTCTCCAAGTGGTTTTGGGTGGTATTCTATATAGTAACCATATTTCTCAGTTAAACGATCTAATAAGTAGCGTGCAACCCATATTTCATCTCCGGCTTGTTTTGCGCCTTTGGCAAAAAGTTGAAATTCCCATTGTCCAGAAGCCACTTCTTGGTTTATCCCTTCGAAGTTTAAGCCAGCGTCTATACATAAATCGGCGTGCTCTTCTACAACATTTCTTCCGTGTGTATTTCGGCCGCCAACAGAGCAATAATACATACCTTGAGGTGCAGGGTAACCACCAACAGGAAATCCAAGAGGTAGTAGCGTTTTTCTGTCCATTATAAAGTACTCCTGTTCAAAGCCAAACCAAAAGTCGTTGTCGTCATCATCTATTGTTGCTCTTCCGTTAGATATGTGTGGTGTTCCATCCGGATTTAAAACTTCAGTCATAACTAAATAACCGTTTTGTCGTGCCGGATCAGGGTAGATAGCAACAGGCTTTAGTAAGCAGTCAGACGATCCGCCTTCTGCCTGTCGTGTCGAACTTCCATCAAAAGACCAAATAGGGCAGTCTTCCAAATGTCCACTAAAGTTGTCTACTACTTTAGTTTTGCTTCTCATGTTTTGAGTAGGCTTGTAACCGTCAAGCCAGATGTATTCTAATTTAGATTTACTCATCGTTTATAGTATTATAATATACAGGTGCAAATATAATTAGTTTTGGTTTTAACTGTGAAAAAAATATGGTGTAATGTTATTTTTTCTGATTAAAGGTAGTTCTACCCCTAAGTTTTATAGGGGTAAAAATAAAAAGAGGTAGGTAAAACCATTTTTTTTATATATTTGTAAAAAAATAAATAAAATCTATGTCAACATTACGCTTTTTTGCAATTAAGGAAACTTTAAACCGAAAGCCGGTTGAAATACTAGAAGGAAAACGTCGCTCTGAATTATTTGGAGAAAACGTTTTTAATAAAGAAACGATGCGCCAATCGCTTACAAAAGATGCTTATGAAAGTGTAAATAGTGCCATCGAAAAGGGAACAAAAATAGATAGAAATATAGCAAACCAGATAGCGCAGTCTATGAAGGATTGGGCTTTATCTAAAGGAGTAACACATTACTCACACTGGTTTCAGCCTTTAACAGGTACAACTGCCGAAAAGCACGATGCCTTTTTTGAAACTATCGATGATGGTGGGGCGATCGAGAAATTGGGAGGTAGTCAATTAGTGCAACAAGAGCCAGATGCGTCTAGTTTTCCTAACGGAGGAATTAGAAATACTTTTGAAGCTAGAGGTTATAGTGCTTGGGACCCTACATCTCCTGCATTTATTTTTGGTACAACAATGTACGTGCCTACCGTTTTTGTCTCTTATACAGGTGAAGCTTTAGATAATAAAACACCGTTATTGCGTGCTTTAAATGCAATTGATAATGCATCTGTAGCAGTATGTAAATACTTTGATAAAAATGTAAAAAAGGTTAATGCTTCTTTAGGTTGGGAGCAGGAGTACTTTTTAATAGACAGCGCATTGGTGTCTTCAAGACCAGATATTTTATTAACGGGTAGAACTTTGTTGGGGCATTCTTCGGCAAAGGGTCAGCAATTAGACGATCACTATTTCGGAACCATCCCTACACGTGCAACCGCTTACATGCGCGATTTGGAAATAGAATGTATGTTATTGGGTATTCCAGTTAAAACAAGACATAACGAGGTTGCTCCTAATCAGTTTGAGTTAGCGCCTATATATGAAGAAGCAAATCTAGCTGTCGATCATAACTCATTATTAATGGATGTTATGAATAAAGTAGCAGAGCGCCATAACTTTAAAGTGTTATTTCATGAGAAGCCATTTAAAGGTGTAAACGGATCTGGAAAACATAACAACTGGAGTTTAAGTACAAACACAGGGATTAATTTATTAAGTCCGGGTAAAACGCCAATGAGTAATTTGCAGTTTTTAACCTTCTTTATAAATACAATTAAAGCAGTACACGATAACGAAGAATTAGTAAGAGCAACAATTGCTTCGGCAAGTAATGATCATCGTTTAGGTGCTAACGAGGCTCCTCCTGCGATTATATCCGTATTTATAGGGGAGCAGTTAACAAGTGTTTTAAAGGAGTTAGAAAACGTGACTAACGGTAAATTATCTCCTAAAGAAAAAACAGACCTCAAATTAAATGTTGTTGGCAAAATTCCAGAGATATTATTAGATAATACAGATAGAAACCGTACCTCTCCTTTCGCCTTTACAGGTAATAAATTCGAGTTTAGAGCAGTAGGGTCTATGGCAAACTGTGCGAACCCAATGACACTTATTAACTCTATTGTTGCTAAGCAGCTAATGGATTTTAAAGTTGAAGTGGATGCGTTAATCTCTAAAAAAGAGTTGAAAAAAGATGAAGCTATTTTTAATGTATTAAGAGAATATATTAAAAAGTCATCAAATATTCTTTTTGAAGGTAACGGGTATGGTGAAGCTTGGGAAATAGAAGCTGCTAAAAGAGGGTTAAGTAATAATAAGACAACACCTGAAGCTTTAAAAGCTAAAATATCTGATAAAACCATCGCTATGTATAAGAGTGTTGGGGTTATGAATCGTGTTGAGGTGCAGTCGCGTTACGATATAGAAATGGAAGACTATATTTTACGTGTTCAAATTGAAGGACGTGTTCTAGGCGATTTAGCGAGAAACCATGTGGTGCCAACTGCAATTAAGTATCAGAATACTTTAATTAGTAATGTGCAAGGTTTAAAAGCGATATACGAGGACGATTTTAAAAGAGTAGCGCATGCGCAATTAGAATTGATAGAAGACATTTCAGAACGTGTAGATATTATTAATACAACGGTTACTAAAATGATTAATAAACGTAAAGACGCGAATACCATTGACGATCTAGAACGAAAGGCAACCGTATACTGTAAAGAGGTAAAGCCTATGTTGGATGAGATTAGATACCATTGTGATAAATTAGAATTGCTGGTGGACGACGAGCTTTGGCCATTAACTAAATACAGAGAATTACTATTTACTACGTAGAACTA
Source organism: Bizionia sp. (assembly GCA_018067115.1). Lineage (GTDB taxonomy): Bacteria > Bacteroidota > Bacteroidia > Flavobacteriales > Flavobacteriaceae > Bizionia. The sequence continues at coordinate 3,228 of JAGPVI010000217.1, forward strand.
CGTATAAGAACAGTGTTTATAGGGCTTCGAGAAATCGAGGCCTTTTTTTTTGCTCCAAATTTAGGGTGGCTTTTTTCTTACACAAAAATGCGTTTTAACGATATTTGCTCTCTAATTATCGAATAAAGTGTTAAAAACCAATGGGTTTGATGTTGTTGATGGTGAATCATTGAAAATAAATTATATCTTTACAAGGCTATTAATCAATATATATTTAACATGAAAAAATTATTTCTATGTGCTTCGGCACTTTTATTTACGGGCGCAATGATGGCGCAAACATTGACACTACCTTCTCAATCTAGCTTAACAGATGTGAAAGGTGATAACTCGCTAGACGCTAATGAGGTCTCTCATTTAGGAACCAATCCAGCTGTTTTCGGTGGGAACACGGGTGAAGCTATTCAGAATGGTAACTCCAACAAAGTTCAAGTTCGACAAGCTGGTACAAATAATTCGTCTTATTCAGAACAATCTGATGGATTAGGAACAGGAGATAACAGAGCTAAGATATGGCAAACCGGTGCTGCGTATTTTGACAGTGGTTTCAGAAATGTAGCAGACGTAAGACAGAAAGGTACAGGTAACCAAGGGTATGCTAAACAAGAGGGTGATACCAACGAAGCGGTTATTAGACAAGGTATGAAAGAAGCTACACTTGGCGTAAGTACTGGAAACAGAGCTCTTATTAACCATGGTGTTGCTGAAAATGGAGAGACTAATTATGCAATGACAGAGCAAGATGGTACAACGAACACTTCTAGAACAATTCAGCTTTTTGATAATAGTGAGGCAAGAACGGTTCAAGAAGGTACAGATAACATGGCAGACATTCGTCAGAAAGCTGATCCTAATCAATCTAATGGGCATTCAGCATTATTAGAGCAGTATGGTGAGAGAAATGCATCAAGAATTCGTCAAGAAGGTTCTGCTAGAAATACAGCACATTCTGTACAAATTGGTGATGATAACAAGGTAAATCAAAATCAAAAGTCAGATGCTATTTCAGGTGTTGGAAATTCTGCAATAGCTGATCAAGGTTATGGAGGTATTCCATTATCTGTTGATATCGGTTCTATTTGGGGAGATTTAAATGCTGTTGACAATGTTTCTAATGGAGCTTTTAATGGTGCTTCTGACAATGGTAAAGTATTACAAAACCAAGATGGTGATGGTAATGAGGCGTATGCAGGTCAATATGGAGACGGTAGTGCTGTAGGGAACATTGCTGAGCAAAATCAAGTTGGTAATGATAACAATGCTTTATCGGTTCAGAATGCTTACGGTAATTCAAATGGAGGTGATAATTATGGGCGTCAAGATCAGTTAGGTGATCGTAATAATGCAGGTATTGCTCAAAATGGAACTGATCACAAAGCATATCAAAGACAGCTAGGTAATGATAATGATATTTATTCAACTCAAAGAGGTAGTCAAAATAAAGTTAGTACTTATCAAGGTGGAAATGGTAATATTGGTGAAACAGGGCAAAGAGGTCAAAATAATACGATCTTATTAGTGCAAAAACAAGAAGCTGGTTTCGGTGGGCATAGTTTTAAAGTGTCTCAGAACTTACCAGGTGGTTTACCAGTAGGTATGCCTAATGGAGGTAATATAGCAGATGTTTTACAATTAGGACCTAATGGTGACTTTGCTACTGATGGAGAAAATTGTGATTTTCAAGCTCCAACTGACTTGACTATGCCAGGAGGTGTTCCATCATTTGATATTGGAGATCCTTGTGCTGGAGGTGGATGTTAATAGCATAACCTTAGGTAAAGGTATTATTTATATAACATAATATAAGGAGGGTCAACTATATAGCAAGTGGCTCTCCTTTTTTAAATTTAATAAATTATGAAAACAATATTAGAAATAAATAGAAAGGTGTTTTTTGTGTTTGTCTTGTTTTTAATGGTTCAGGTTGGTTGGTGTCAAACTTATTCTGAAGACACGACGAATTCTCAAACTAATACAGAGTTGAATGGACAACAAGTATCACAATCAGCTTTTAATTCTTTTTTTGATACAACTCCAAATGAGCAGTTAACTTCGGTTACTGGTAATTCGGTATTCTTAACACAAGTAGCATCAAATAATACAGCTATTGTAAAGGTCGCATCGAGAGCTAGTGATATAAATATTTTACAAAATGGTAGCGATAATAGCGTTGGTTTATTTTATAAGGTAGATGCTGTAATTGCTGATGTTGAACAAAATGGTAATCGTAATGTAATTTTAGATTATGTTATAGATCCTAACGCGAAAGTGTCACTAGATATTAAGCAAAATGGTGATAATCTTACGTTCGATAAGTTTGGTTCGAATAATATGACTAAAAATATTAAGTTTACACAAACCGAAGCTTCTCCAACAATTATAGTAAGAAGTTTCCAATAAGAGCTATTTGCAATGGGAATGAATTTTAAGTGTTTGTTGTGCCTTTTTGTCTGTAACCTGTTTTTTATAACTGTTATGTTAGGACAAAAGGTGTACAATAATGAGGTTAAAGCTAAAATTAATATAGTTAAAACAGGTGAGTTTGTAACGTTTACTGCTACAGCTGAGAATTTAGAGTTTTCAGATTTAAGTTTGCGTTATGAATTTATGGTGTTCAAAGTCGATGGAAATAACAACTCATCGAAAACATCACAGGCTAATCGTTTCTTTTTAAAAGGGAATGAAAAAAAAATACTATCTTCAGTAACAATAAATAATAATTCCGATGATAAATCTATTCTCTTACTTTTAATCTATCCATTAGAATCGGCTGATGAAAATCAAGGAGCGATTGGAAAAGATCGGTTAGTGGTTTACAATGATGGTCAAGGAGGTTTAAAGATTGAGTTGGATAACGAGCAAAAAATAACTGAAAAAGAACAGGTTGAAGATCAGGATACTTCCTCAAAAGACGGTTTTTTTTTAGAAGGATTAGTTCTTCAAAAAACACTGACAAAACCAGGTAGAGATTTTTATCGTTATTTTTATTCTGAATATTATAATAAACAGATAAAATCAGAAAAGAATATTATAATAGAAGAAGTGCCAGGTCAAAGACGTAGTACTAGGATATCTGTAAAAGTTGATGGCCAACTCGTTTGGCAATTTTTTTCAAGACCTAAAAAAGAATTTTTAAAAGAAATGGCCAGTACAGCTTTAAATAGATGTACTGCATATTTACAGCAACTGGCACAGCAAAAACAGACATTAACACGCTATTAATTATGAAACTAAAACTGTTTGTTCTACTATTTTTTGGAGTAATATTATGCTCCTTCTCTCAGCAATTTAGTTATAAGCCTATTAATCCAGCTTTTGGAGGAGATACTTTTAACTACAATTGGTTGTTGAGTTCGGCGACATCACAAAACGGATTTACAGCTCCTAGATCTCAAAGTGCGCAACAATCGGAATTAGACCAATTTGGAGATAGGTTAAACCAGCAAGTTTTAAGTCAGATCTCCCGAGCTCTTTTAGCACAACAAGTTGATGCTGTAGGTGATTTTAATGAAGAAGGAACCTTTACTTTTGGTACATTAAACGTTGAGGTTTTTGAGTCGGATGAAGGTTTAGTCATTAATATTTTAGACACCTCAAATGGTGAGCAAACCCAAGTCATAGTTCCAAATCCATAATTTAAGAATAATAATCTATGCTAATTAATCACAAATGTATTACCTACTTGTCTATTTGTATGCTAATGTGTTCTTGTGGAACATACTTTAATCAACCATTTACTCAAGAAGCTGCTAGGATAGGAGAAGATTCGAAATCGACTAACATTCTTCTAGATTTACCTCCGGCAAAAACACCTGTAGAGGTTGCGGTTTATAATTTTAGTGATCAAACGGGTCAATATAAAGCCGTAGAAAACGGAAGTACATTTAGTACAGCTGTGACTCAAGGAGCAACCACAATTTTAATAAAGGCTTTAGGAGATTCGGGATGGTTTGTGCCTATCGAAAGAGAGAATTTAAGTAATCTATCTACTGAACGAAATATAATAAGAAACACAAAACAAGAGTATATTAAAGGGTTAAACCCTAATGAACCACCTTTACC
>JAGPVI010000146.1 GCA_018067115.1 Bizionia sp.
GTGGTAATACTTTATGTCTTCGGCTTCCATATAATTAAAATGCCTTGCTTGTGCACCAAAGCCAGGTAACAGACTGGTGTTCTCGAAATCGTAACTTAAAGTATTATAACTTTGTCCCATATTTGCAAATGGCATAAGATTAAAATTATCTTTGCGCAAATAGTTATATTTATACTCTTTTTGTATGGTTAACGTGGTATCTACATAAGTAGTATCGTTTGCCTGAGAGACGATTAAGTAATCGGTAATTTTAACGTCCTCATTTTTAATGCTTTTATTGCTGGTGCTTTTGTTAGACCCCAAGTTAGCAGCATTATCATTATTAGTACCACTTTGCTGAATAGCCCCCTTAGTTAGGGTTTGTTTTATTTGCGCTGTGGCTGTACCGCTAAAGACTAATAAAAATAGGATTAAAATTATTTTATTCATTAAATCATAATTATTTTTAAACTCTAAAACTAAGGTTTTAAGTTTCGCCAAAAATAGGAAATATCTTTTTGGAATTTTATATTCTACAAAGAAAGACTTAAATATTACCTTTAATAACGACAAAATGCTAAGTATTATATAAATGTTGAAATTAAATTATTCGGGTTTAGAATTAGAATGCGGTACAGATGAAGCTGGCCGTGGGTGTTTGGCTGGTCCAGTTACTGCTGCCGCCGTAATATTACCGGCACATTTTAAAAACCTATTACTCAATGATTCGAAGGTCCTTTCTAAAAAAAAACGCGATGCCTTATTACCTATTATTGAAACCGAAGCCCTATGTTATAGTTTCACGCACGTTTACCAAAAGACGATAGACGAGATTAATATTTTGAATGCTTCCATACTAGCTATGCAAGAGTCTATAGGGAAATTAAAACCGACACCAGAGTTTATAATTGTTGACGGTAATAGGTTCAAGCCCTATAAAAACATCCCCTACGAAACAATAGTTAAGGGAGACAGTAAGTTTTTAAGTATTGCGGCTGCTTCGGTTTTAGCAAAAACCTATCGCGATGCATATATGAATACCATTCACGAAGAATTCCCTATGTACAATTGGAAGCAAAACAAAGGATACCCTACCAAAGAACACCGTGCAGCAATTAAAAAATATGGTGTTACCAAATACCACAGAAAGAGCTTTAAGCTTTTACCAGACCAAATAAAACTTGAAATTTAATTTATAGTATTATAAGAAATAGATTAAGTAAATTTACCAAAATATGTCATTAGCCTTTATGAAAAACATTTATTTTAGTCTTTTATCACTTTTTATACTTGCGGGTTGCCAAAACGCGTCTAATACCACATCTTTATACGATTCGATTCCTGAAAACGCTTCAGTAATACTTCATATAAACGATAAAGAAAGTTTAACCAGCAATCTTAAAAATAACAGTTTACTTGCTGATTTAGCTGACACTAAAAACTACAAAAAACTACCGTTAAAATTAGCAGCTTTAGACTATTTAAATACTACCGAACGTATTGTACTCTCTCTATTAAAGGACACGAATGACAGTTTACAGTTTACATTTGCTACTAAATATGTATCTAATCTCTTTAAGATCGATTCGTTACAAAATCATAAATCGGAGCAGTTTAAGATTAGCAACTACTCTGTACAAAAAATAACATATAAAAACGAGCAATTATATGCCGTAATAAAAGACAGTATCGCTTTTGCTGCTTCTACCCAACCACTTCTTGAGGCTATCTTAAAGCCTAAAGAAAAGAGTGCGGATTTAGATAAAATAATTAAAGCAACGAATACAGATAAATCGTTTTCAATGATTTTAAATCATAAACAATTGAAAGCACAAACCACCCTTTTACCATCGGACAGTCTTTTTGCATCTCGCTTTACACATTACAGTGCTTTTGATACTGAGATTTCTCAAGATCACATTCTACTCAATGGAATTACAATGGCCAGCGATTCTACGAATAGTTTAATTAACGTATTTAAAAACACAAAACCTCAAGACACACAAATCTCTAAAATAGCACCTTCAAACTGTGATTATTTAATGAGTTTTACTTTCGATTCCTTTGCTACTTTTAAATTGAACTTAGAGGCTTTCAACACCAAAAAAAGCACTTCTACGACGACTCTTTTTGACAATATTGTTGAAGTAGGTGTGATCACCGAAAGCAACAACACAGCTGTGGTTCTAAACTCTATAGATGTTATTTCGACTAAAGATGCTTTAATTAGCGCACAAACGGAAGTTGAAGAATACAGACAAGTAACAATTTATGGTTTTGATGCGCCTACTCTTTTTGCTGATACTTTTTCGCCACTTATTGGTTTTAAGGACGCTACCTATTACTGTCATTTAGATCAGTTTTTTGTGTTTTCCAACTCTATCGAGAATCTTCAAAATATTATTGCAAATTACCAGAACAAAACCACACTAAGCGATCGCGACTATTATAATGAGGTGGTTTCAAACTTTAGCGACCAATCGTCTTTACTTCAAATGGCAAACGCTTCAGTTTTAAAATCGACTTTAGAAAAGGGTTTGGGGTCTGAAATTAAAGCAGAGTTACAAGACTATAAATTGTCTGGTATTCAATATATATACGACGGTAATTTCGCTCACGTAAATGCCATAATTAAAAAGAATAAAGCGAAAGCAGAACTTCATGCCGTTACAGAACAATTAAATATTAAATTAGATAACGACTTATTAAACACCCCCCAATTTGTAATAAATCATCGTACTAAGGAGAAAGAAATTGTAGTTCAGGATATAAAAAATAAACTGTATTTAATTTCTAACACGGGGAATATTTTATGGAAGAAACAATTAAAAGGCCCTGTTTTAGGTAGCGTAGAACAAATTGACGTCTATAAAAACGGGCGATTACAATTGGTCTTTGCCACACCAAACCACGTGTATGCCATTGCTAGAGATGGAAAGGATGTAGATAATTTCCCTATGACTTTTAAAGATAAAATTACACAACCCCTGTCTGTGTTTGATTATGATAATAATAAAAAATACAGATTATTTGTTACTCAAGGTGCAAATGTACTGCTTTACGACGCTTCAGGAAAAACAGTAAAAGGGTTTAAGTTTACTAAAGCAAATGGCCCTATTAATTATAAACCACAACACATTCGCCTAGGGAATAAAGATTATATATTAGTAAAAACAGACGCCGAACTTCATATTTTATCACGTCGTGGTACCCCGCGAGTAACGCCTAAAACTAAAGCGAATTATAGTGACCAAGGTATATACGAATATAACAACACATTTACAACTACCACTCAAGATGGCAAGCTAATAAGCATTGACCAAAATGGTGGTGCCAGTATAAAAGACCTCGGTTTAAATGGTAAAGTGGCCTTAACTACAACCACAAAAACGATGGCCGCACAGAGTGAAAACAAACTAAGGATAAGAAATAATGCTTTAGAATTGGATTTTGGGAACTACACCCCACCAAAGATATTATACATAAATAATAAAATTTATGTATCTATAACCGATTTACAAGCACAAAAAGTATTGCTTTTTGATAGCCAAGGAAAAAGTATAGATAATTTCCCTGTGTACGGAAACTCTACCATAGAATTAGATAATATAGATAAGGACAACAATTTGGAGTTTATTACCAAAGGCGAGTCTAATTCTATTTTATTATATGAGATTAATTAATTCGCAAAGCGGAATTACTCTAGGCAAACCAGATAACGTGACGTCTATTTTTATACTTAAAATAGGCTTCACGTTTTTTTAATTTGCAACATTAGAAGCTTTTTCCATAAGCAACAACATACTTTCTCTACGCGACTATACTTATCGTTCTACTTTTAACCTTGTAAAACTTCTTTTTCTGTTTTTATTATAATGTGCGCTAAATAGTGTAACTTTAGTTTAATAACCAACTAAAAACAAGCGCATTATGAAAACCACACCTCTTATTTATTTATTACTTTTAGTTTTCATCTCTTGCAATAACATTAAAAAAGAGACTGATAAAGATGCCGTTAACGATACCATAAAAAAAGAACTGACTAGCTACAATTATGTTTACGAAGGTGATTTAGAACGTACGTATATAAAACATCGTATTATGGGTTTAAAAGAAGAATTGGAAGTTTACGATCCTTCAAACCCTGAAAACAATGAGAATACTATTGCTTTTCAAGCAGAAACCGAAGCCGAAATACTTCAACTCAATAAAGATTACCAAGCAATACGCATCATTAAAAAAGGAATTCTACCCATCATTCCGCCACCGCCACCGCCGCCGCCGGTACCTTGCTTATGTTTTGATGTCTTTAATAGACTAAATAAAATTGTGACAACTAACAATATTGTTACACTATCGGCAACACTAACAGACACCAACGGAAAAAAAATATTCGCAACCTTGGGTATTAATCCACAACCTATAACACATTCGGATTTAGTCGTTTTTGATTTGAATACTGATTTAGAAAAATTTACAGATGAAGGCTATCTGACCATAGAAAAAACACTGAAAGACACCACTAAAAAAAGCTACACTGTTTCGGTAAACGTTCACCCTATAGAAAATAAGCGTTAATAATTAAACCGCGTGTTTCTTAAAGAGCGTCTACCAACTATACTATTTATTTTCAATTTATAGATTAATAATGGTTTTAAAAGCACGAAATATGACATTGGAAAGATTAAAACACAGCCTTATATTGCTGTGTTTTATGCTTACAGCCATTTCTTTAAACGCTCAAAAAGAAAATGAAGATATAAATGCTAGGTTTCAAAAAATCAATCTTTATATGTATACTAATAAAGATTCCACCTATCACCACGCCCAAGCAATTATAGCAAAGTCAAAAGACTCTAATACGTATACCAATGCAATTTACGCCTATTTATACGCTAACAAATCGGCCGCATACTTTAACGATTTTAGTGTTTTAAAACACAATATTGAAAAAATAGACAGTTTTTTTGGTGCTCGAAAACAAGAACTAGTAAAACTTGACCATTTCTATTATATAAAAAACTCTGCTAATTACGATAAAGGTGTTTATTTCTACAAACTAAACGATTACACTAAAGCACGGAAAGCATTACAATCTATTATCGATGATTCAATAAGTAACACTACAGCCGTAAACGATAATGGTAATAACGATTTGGTGTATGGAGCATATACCACAATTGCCAAAATGTATAGCAACGATGGTAAATATGAAATGGCAAAAGACTATTACAATAAAGCGATTCGGTTTTTGGACACGCACGCAGAAGATGCATACAGTGTTTTTAAACTAAATAGAATATATAGTTTAATTGGCGAACTTTATAAAAAACAAAACCAACCTTTAATTTCTAATACCTATTATAAAAAATCGCTAAAGCAAAGTGTATTTTTTAATAACACTAACGGAATCCTCACCGAAGCCAATACAATCGCAGAAAACTATATTTCTTTAAAACAACTTGATAGTGCTGCATTCTATTTAAAAACGATGGAACCTTTTTTAGTAGACAGCACTCCGTACGCGTACAAGTATTATAAAACATTGGCACAATGGGCCCATTTAAATAATGACTCACTTACTGCAATATCAAATTTTAATAAGGCGATTGCTTTAAACAAAGCAAAATGGAACCACACTAAACATATAGAAACAGCCGAAATCTATCAAGAATTCTCTAAAATCTATAGCGCTGGGCAGCATTATACTAAGGCATTATTAGCCATAAATAATGCCATAGAGCAAGTTTCTGGAGAAAACGTAATCTCGTCGTCGGTAAACAACACGATGTTATTTCGATTATTAAAAATAAAAGCACAGCTACTAAATAGTATTGGAGATTTCGACAATGCCCTAAAAACGGTAAATCGAGGCATTGAAGTTTTAGATCTTTTAAAACCCTCTTTTAAAAATAATACTGACAAATTAATATTAATTAACGATGCTTACCCTTTAATTGAATCTGGATTGGATGCCGCCTACAACTTATATAGCAACACCAACTACCAATCATTAATTGACCAAGCATTATTTCTTACCGAAAAAAATAAAAGCGTGCTACTATTGGATGCCATTTTAACAAACGAAGCTATTACTTACGGCAACATCCCCAGTGCAATTATAGAGCGAGAACGCATTTTAAAATACCAAATAACAGAATTAGAAAAAGACTTAGTTAACACCAACGAATCGCATAAAAAAGACGAACTTTTCGAATTACAAGTTGAATACCGAGTCCTTATTGAATCGTTGGAAAAAAATTACACCAACTACTACAATTTAAAACACAATCAAGATGTCATTACATTAAAACAGCTTCAAAAATCCTTAAAAGCAGAGGAAGCTATAGTTAGTTTTTTCTATGGTAGCACTTCAATATACCGCGTTACTATTACCAATACTATAAAAGAATTAAAACGAATTAAAATTACTAAGACACTTGAAACGTCCATTTTAGATTTTCAAAAACTTATAAGCTCGCCGACTTCTAATCTCACAGAGTTGTCGGTGGTATCCAAAAAGCTATATGCGGTTTTACTTCCTGAAATGATAGAAAAAAACGGCATAGAAACGCTAACCATTATCCCAGACGGTTTACTTAACTACATTCCTTTTGGAGCTTTAAAACCTATAAATTCAGAACACCTCTATGCCATTGAAGACTATGCGATTAGTTATATTAATTCGGCTACTTTATTAAAACAATTAAAAGGTAATAAGGTTAATAACGGTAGACTACTTGGTTTTGCTCCCAAATTCACGGGTATAAACAGCGCGCTTTTACCACTACCAAATACAAAAAAAGAAATCCAACAGTTAGCACATCATTTTAAAAGCGATCTGTATTTTAATGGCCAAGCAAATTTAAAAGCATTCGATTCTTTAAGCACTGCCTACAGTATTCTTCATTTGGCTACACACGCGATTTTTAACGATACCGCACCAGAATATTCCTATTTAGCATTTAGTGACAGCACACAAAACACTACTCTACTTTATGTTAAAGACCTTTATAATTTACAACTCAATGCAGATTTAGTCACGTTAAGTGCTTGCGAAAGTGGTATTGGAGAATTAAAGCGCGGTGAAGGTTTACTCAGTTTAGCGCGCGGGTTTTATTTTAGTGGTGCCTCTAGCTTAGCGAGCACCCTATGGAAAATTAACGATGCGTCTTCCGCTCAATTAATGGATGCATTCTATACTAATTTAGCCTCAGGCTTATCGAAAAGTAAAAGTCTACAGGCCGCTAAAATAGAATATATTAAAAGCAATAAAGACACTGCTTTCTCTCACCCTTATTATTGGTCTGGATTTATTCTCTCCGGTAACGCATCTGCTTTGCGTACAACAACAAACTATACGGTATATATTG